>CAZLTO010000039.1:0-8359 GCA_964562475.1 uncultured Sphingobium sp.
TTCTCGACGAAAATTTATAACCCTCCCGGGTCAACTCTCAGTGGAAATCAACAGGCTTCCAGTTCCAGGACAGGCATTACCGCTCGCTCACACCGATTGCGCGCGAGATTACGGGCACAGTCTACTCGGGCCCGCGCTTCTTCGGCCTCAAGGAGAAGGCAAGTGTCGCTTAAAGTTAAGCGTCGCTGCGCGATCTATACCCGCAAGTCGACCGAGGAAGGACTGGATCAGGCCTTCAACAGCCTGGATGCGCAGCGCGAGGCCTGTGCTGCGTATGTCATGAGCCAACGCCATGAGGGCTGGGAGCTGGTGCCCGATCTCTATGACGATGGCGGCTATTCCGGCGGCAATATGGATCGGCCGGGCCTCAGGCATTTGCTCGACGATGTAAAGGCTGGCAGGGTTGATATCATCGTTGTTTACAAGGTCGACCGCTTGACCCGAAGTCTCGTCGACTTCGCCAAAATCGTCGAGGTACTGGACAGGCAGGGCGCGTCGTTCGTCAGTGTCACGCAGGCGTTCAATACCACGAACAGCATGGGACGGCTGACATTGAACGTGCTTCTGTCCTTTGCCCAGTTTGAACGCGAGGTGACGGGCGAGCGCATCCGCGACAAGATCGCGGCATCCAAGGCCAGAGGCATGTGGATGGGTGGCTCTGTGCCGCTGGGCTATGCGGTCAAGGACCGCAAGCTCGTCGTCGTGCCCGAGGAGGTCAAACGGGTCCGCATGATCTTCGAGCGTTACCTTGCTCTGGGTTCGGTACGGGTGCTGGCGGAGAGCCTCAAGGCAGAAGGTGTAAGGAGCAAGGCGCGCCTCAGCCGTACCGGCAAGGAATATGGCAACGCACCTTTCAGCCGAGGCGCGCTGTACCTCATGCTTCAGAACCGCATCTATCTGGGCGAGGTAATGCATAAGGGGAAAGCCTATCCCGGCGAGCATGACGCCATCGTCGATGCGGATCTGTTCGCGCGTGTTGCCGCCTTGCTTCAACAGAATCGCAACAATCATGTGAACGGTGTCCATGCAGGCGAGCCCAGCCTGCTCATTGGCAAGGTATATGATGGCCTTGGCCGTACCATGTCGCCCGACCATGCCACCAAGCGGGGCAGGCGCTATCGTTATTATGCGAGCCGCACCGAGGGCAGCAGCAAGGAAGTGAAGGCGTGGCGTGTTCCAGCAGGCGATCTTGAAGGGCTGGTGCTGAGTCAGCTATCCCGGCGCTTCGATCTGGAAACCAGCTTGGCCCGTACTCCGCTCCCCAGCATGGCAATGAGCGAGCAGCGCGCACTGATCGCAAGCGCAGTGCAGCGTATCGACATTTACCTCGACCGGGTCGACATTCGCTTCGCCAATGGTGAACAGACAAGCGTCGCCGCGCCGATCATCCGGCGTGGCAGGGAAACACGTCTTGCCATACCCCCCGATCAGCAAACCCATAAGCAGTGCGATCCGGCGCTGATCAAGCTGGTGGTGAAAGCGCATCGTTCGCGACAGGCGGTCGAAACCCAAAATGAACGCTCCATCACGGAGCTCGCCGAAGCGCGTGGATACAGCCGAGACTATTTTGGTGTGCTGCTGCGCATCGCCTATCTCGCGCCCGATATTGTCGCGGCGATCCTAGATGGGCGCCAGCCCGTGCAGCTCAATCGCCAGCGTCTTGCCCGCGCCACCAATCTGCCACTTGACTGGCAGGGCCAGCGCGCCATGCTCGGGTTCGCCTGAGCTTCCCTAGCATCAAAACCGCATCATGCTGCGCATCGCAGCGCCGTGCCGCCTCACATGGCGCTTAGAGAAAAGCGCCAGTGTTGCGGTAGATCGCCCCGACAACTAGCGTCTCCACGCACGGTGACGGATGCACAGCGTCCGCCCAAGGCTCGCGGAACTGCGGGCTTTCATGCCGCTAGGCGAAGCGCCGTATCGACAGGTCTCGAAATGTTTGGAAAAGTGGTGCCCGGGGGCGGGATCGAACCACCGACACTGCGATTTTCAGTCGCATGCTCTACCAACTGAGCTACCCGGGCATCTGCGCGCGGCAGGAAAGCGGCGCGGACAGGAGTGCGCGCTATAAGCATCCCTGCCCCATGCTGTCCAGCGCATTTTCACAAAAAATGGAGCCGGCTTTTCGCCCGAAAAGCTCAGTTATCCGGCTCTCCATAATCGCTGCTTTTATCGAGCTCGTCATCGTCGGTGGAGCGCGCGGGCAAGCGATAGCCCTCGTCGATCCAGCCGATGAGATCGCGATCACGGCAGCCCTTGCAGCAAAAGGGCCGGAATGCGTATGCCGTCGGCGCCTTGCACAGCGGGCATTTCGAGGCGGTGGGTTCAGCCTGCATGATGGCTTCCGATCTCCAGCGCCGCATCCGGTTTCAGGGTCACTGAGCCGCCGCGCCGCTTTTCAAGCCGTGCAATCCAGTCCGGCGCACGGCGGATGCGGTCGATCACCGCCGGAGGCGCGCTGAGGGTCACTACCCCCCCGCCCGCTGGCCCGGAACCTTGCGCTCGCTCCGCCAGGCGCAGCAGGGCGAGGGCGGCGCTCAGCACCGGGTCTTCGCGCAAAAGCTCGATCAGCGAGGCGCGCTCGCGCTTGCGAATGATCTGGATGAAGCCGAAGCCGTTCACCGCCGTGCGCTCGAACGGGAGCGGCAGGATCTTGTCGATCTGCGCGGCGGCGTTGGCGCGCTCGTCCTTGTTGTTCATGGTCGGCAGATCGATGCCGATATTGCCGGTGATTCCGAGCGCCCGAATCGCCTGCGCGGCGAGTTTCGCACCCTTGGGGCCGAGTTGCGCGGGCGGCAGGCTGCCGTCGACGTCGATCAGCACCATCGCGGGCGTCGGGAAGATGCGCAGCGCCGCATCCTCCGCGCCCCATTCCCCGCGCATCGCGCTATCCAATAGTTCGGACCAGCCATGTGCCTCGAAGCGGTCTTCCTCATGCGCGGGGCAGGGGATGATCGGCAGGCCGGACTCGCGGAGGCGTTGGAGCAGGCTCGGGCCGGGCTGCGACTTCGCGCCCGGCTGGGCCGCGCGGGCAAGCGCGAGCTTGTCGCGCCGCTCGCCATCCAGTCCCGCCTCGCCGATCGCGGCGCGCCGAACTTCGACCAGCACCGTGCCGCCCTCGGCGAGCCTGGGCGGGATCGGTTCAAGCAGCACCTCCTCGCCGGAGAGCAGGCGGACGATGCCGCGCTTCCTGGGGATCAGCAGCTTGACGAGACGGCCCTGTGCTACGGTGCCCGCCAGCACGCGGTCGCCCTCACGCTCGATCTGCGCCTCAAGGATACGGCCCGCATGGACCAGCGCCGCGCGGCATTCGCCGATGCCCTCTTCGTAGAGCCATTCCATTACAGGGGATAGCCGGCGGCGATGAGCAACGCCCGCGTCTCGTAAAGCGGCAGGCCGACCACGCCGGAGTGGCTGCCGGAGAGCGCGCGGATCAGCCCCGCCGCCTTGCCCTGGATCGCATAGCCACCTGCCTTGCCATGCCACTCACCACTGCCGATATAGGCGTCGATTTCGCTTTCATGCAGGCGTTTGAACGTCACGATGCTGTCGGACATCTTGTGCCGCACGACGCCATCCGCGCCGACGAGTGTGACCGCAGAATAAACATGATGCCGCCTGCCGGAGAGCAGCGCGAGGCACTGACGCGCGGTGGCTTCATCCTCCGCCTTGGGCAATATCCGACGCCCGCAGGCGACGACCGTATCACCCGCCAGCACCAGCGCAGCCCGATGGCGCGGGGCCACGCAAGCCGCTTTCTCCGCCGCCATGCGTGCGGCATAGGCGCGCGGCAGCTCGGCCTTAAGTGTGGTCTCATCGATATGGGCGGGATCGATAGCGTCTGCACTCACGCCGATCTGGGCCAGCAAATCCTGCCTGCGCGGCGATGCGGATGCGAGAATGAGGCGCACCGTGCGCGCGCCGTCACTTGAAGCGATAGGTGATGCGACCCTTGG
Organism: uncultured Sphingobium sp.; assembly: GCA_964562475.1. GTDB lineage: Bacteria > Pseudomonadota > Alphaproteobacteria > Sphingomonadales > Sphingomonadaceae > Sphingobium. The sequence continues at coordinate 3,957 of CAZLTO010000039.1, forward strand.
TCAGGTCATAGGGTGTCAGCTCGACCAGCACGTCGTCGCCGACCAGCACGCGAATGCGGTTCTTGCGCATCTTGCCCGCGGTGTGGCCCAGTATTTCGTGATCATTCTCAAGCTTCACGCGGAACATTGCGTTGGGAAGCAATTCCACAACGGTTCCGCGCATTTCGAGCAGTTCTTCTTTAGCCATAAAGTCCTTGGATTTGGAGAATTGGCGCCGCCATAGCGGCAATTATTGCAAAAGGGAAGCTTAAGCACTGAAACGGGGGGCGGCTTCTTCGATCGCATCAAAAATCGCGTCGATCTGTTCGACCGACGTGCAATAAGGCGGCATTGCATAGATGGTATTTCCCAAGGGCCGCAGCAAGAGGCCGCGCTCCAGAAAATAGGCGCGCAAGGCAGGGGCGACGTCAGACATATAGCCGGAACCGGAGTCCACCTTGAGGTCGACCGCCGCGATGGCACCCAATATGCGCGGATTTTCCAGTGCACTGTGGGTGGCGAGATCGTTGAGGCGCGCGGACATATGCGCGCTTAAAGTATCGATCCGCCCGCGCACATCCTCACTTTCCCAGATTGCGATATTGGCGGCGGCGGCGGCACAGGCGATCGGGTTGGCGGTGAAGCTCGACGAATGAAAGAACATCCGCGCGCGGTCCTCCGAGCGATGCGCGTCGAAAATGCGCGCGGTCGCGAGCGTGGCGGCGAGCGGGATGCTCCCCCCGGTCAAGCCCTTGGCGGTGCAGAGAATATCAGGCGTTATCCGGGCCTGTTCGCAGGCGAAGAGCGTGCCGGTGCGACCCCATCCGGTCATCACCTCGTCGGCGATGAACAGCACGTCATGCTGCGCGCAAATTTCCTTCATGCTGCGCAGCAATTCCGCAGCATAAACCAGCATACCCCCCGCGCCGAGGACCAATGGCTCGACGATCAGCGCGGCAGGTTTGTCCGATGATCGGCACAACGCCTCCAGCGCATCGAGCGTGGCCTGCGCCTTCCTTGCGGCCGGAAACGGGATCGTGTCGACATCGAACAGCAACGGCGCATAGGCGCGGTTGAACACCCCGCGCTCGCCGACCGACATCGCGCCGATCGTGTCGCCATGATAGCTGTGCTCCATCACGATGATCCGCCCGCGCGGGTTACCGATATTGTGCCAATAGCCGAGTGCCATCTTCAGCGCGACCTCGACCGCGGTCGAGCCGCTGTCCGAGAAGAACACATGGCGCAAAGGGTCGATCGAGGGCAAAGCGGCGTCGGTTAGGCGGATGAGCCCGCGCGCCACTTCTTCCGCCGGATCATGGGTATAGCCCGCGAAGATCACCTGATCGAGCTTTGCCGCCTGGTTCTGTATCGCCGATACGATGCGCGGATCGCAATGACCGTGGGTGATGACCCACCAGCTCGATATGCCGTCGATCAGCATCCGCCCATCCGCGCAATGCAGCAGCGCGCCTTCCGCGCGTTCCACCTTGGGGATGGGTTCACGGAGACCATGTTGCGTGAACGGATGCCAGACCGGCGAACTGGGGATTGTCACGCCAGCAGCGCCTCGATGGCGGATATGTCGACATGCGCCTGCATTGCGAGGTGCAGGCGCGCGGCATCGAGCGATTCGAGGTGCGGCAGCCTTCCGAGCGACCATACGCCAGCAAGGCGGGGGATGATCGCCTCGTTCTCTTCATGGGCTTCGCCGCTGAAAATGATACCGCCGATCGGGGTGTCCCGCGCGCGCAGGGCGGCAATGGACAGCAGGCTGTGATTGATCGTGCCGAGACTGGTGCGTGCGACGAGGATCACCGGCTTGCCCCAGCGCGCGAACAGATCGATGTTGAGATAATTGTCGGTCAAGGGCACCATCACTCCGCCTGCGGATTCGACGATCAGCGGCGCATTGATCAGAGGCAGCGCCAGATCGGAGGGCGCGATCACTACATCCTCCATCCGCGCGGCAAGATGGGGCGAGGCCGGGGTTTCCAGCCGATAGGCTTCAGGCAGGAAGCGCTCTTCGGGCAGCCCGGTCAGCGCCTGCACCGCTTCGGTGTCGGTCATCGGTTCGGTTCCAGCCTGCACCGGCTTCCAGTAGCAGGCTTGCGGCAGGCAGAGCATCAGCCCGGCTGAGACGAGCGTCTTGCCGACATCGGTGTCCGTTCCGGCGATGATGATTGCGCCGCTCATGCCGCCGCCTCGGTGCGCGCAAGCACCAGCGGCGTCAGCACTTGCGCCAGTGCGGCGATGTCGTTCGCACTCACGTTGAGGGTGAGCGAGAGGCGCAGGCGCGATGTCCCTGCGGGCACGGTCGGCGGGCGCACCCCGCGCACGTCGAAGCCTGCGCGCTGGCAGGCCGCGGCGACGTCCATCGTGTGCCGGTCATCGCCGAGGATGATGGGGAGGATCTGGCTGGCAGGGGCAGGCAGGCCGAGCGGCTGGCAGATGTGCAGGGCCGCCGCCTCGATGCGGGCAGCGAGGTCGGCGCGCACGGCGTCGCCTTTCGTGCCCGCGATCCGCTCCAGCGCCGCGCCGACCGCGACCGCCATCAGCGGCGATGGCGCGGTCGAGAAGATGAACGGCCGCGCCTTGTTGACGAGCGTGCCGATCAGCGCCTTCGCCCCGCACACCAGCGCACCTTCGACGCCCAGCCCCTTGCCGCAGGTGTGCAGCGTGAGGAGATTGCCAGCGCCTTCCAAATGCGCAGCAAGCCCGCGTCCGTCCGCGCCGTAGACGCCGGTGGCATGCGCCTCGTCGAACAGCAGGAAGCCGTCATGCCGCCGCGCGATCTCGGCCAGCGCATCGACAGGCGCAAAGTCCCCGTCCATCGAATAGAGCGTCTCGGCGACGATCCATGGCGTCCCAGTGCCGCCTTCAGCGCGCCAGCGGGCAATCGCATCGTCGAAAGCCTGTGCGTCGTTATGCGCGACGAACACCGCCCGCGCCTTGGACTGCCGGATGCCGTCATGCATGCTGGCATGGGCGAGTTCGTCGGCGACGAGGAGGTCGCCGGGGCGCGGCAGGGTGGAGAGAATGGCGAGGTTCGCCGCAAAGCCGTTCGCCATGTAAAGCGTGGCCTCCGCGCCAAAGAAGCGCGCGGCCTGTTGTTCCAGCACTTCATGCTCCGGCGCATTGCCGCGCAGCAGGCGTGATCCGCCCGCGCCGACCGGAACGCCGCGCGTGATGGCCGCGCCGATCGCGGCGACGATAGCCGGATCGCCCGCCATGCCCAGATAATCGTTCGAGGAAAAGTCCAGCCCCGCCCGCGTCTGCAAACGCCGTGCCCGTCCGCGTGCGTCCAGCGCGGCAAGCTGACGAGTGTAAGGATCGAGCACGGTCATGACAGTATGTATAGCGCAACAGGGTTAAAAGAAAACCGCCGGACTCTCTCTCAAGAATCCGGCGGAGTGCGACCCGAAGCCCCCTTGGCTTTCGGCCATCGGCGCGGCCTCTTATCGGGCCACGCTCCTTATCCGATTGCTACATTGCGCCGTGCGCCAGCGCCGCGAGCAGTAGCAGCGCCACGATGTTGGTGATCTTGATCATCGGGTTCACGGCAGGGCCGGCGGTGTCCTTATAGGGATCGCCCACGGTGTCGCCGGTTACGGCCGCCTTGTGCGCGTCCGATCCCTTGCCGCCGTAGTTGCCGTCCTCGATATATTTCTTGGCGTTGTCCCATGCGCCGCCTCCGCTAGTCATCGAGATGGCGACAAACAGGCCGGAGACGATCACGCCCAGCAGCATCGAGCCTACAGCGGCAAAGCCTTCGCCCTGGCCCGCCACCGCCGTCACGATGTAATAGACCGCGATGGGCGAGAGCACCGGCAACAGGCTCGGGATGATCATTTCCTTGATCGCCGCCTTGGTGACGATATCGACTGTACGCGCATAGTCTGGCTTCGATGTGCCCGCCATGATGCCGGGGTTGGAGCGGAACTGCTCGCGCACATCCTCCACCACGCTGCCTGCCGCACGGCCCACAGCGGTCATGCCGAATGCGCCGAACAGATAGGGCAGCAGCGCTCCCAGCAACAGGCCGACGATGACATAGGGGTTGCTGAGCGAGAAATCGACCGCGACATCGGGGAAATATTCCTTGAGGTCGGTCGTGTATGCGCCGAACAGCACGAGAGCCGCCAATGCGGCGGAGCCGATGGCATAGCCCTTGGTCACGGCCTTGGTGGTGTTGCCTACCGCGTCCAATGCGTCGGTGCGGGTGCGCACGTCATCGGGCAGGCCCGCCATTTCGGCGATGCCGCCCGCATTGTCCGTCACCGGGCCATAAGCGTCGAGCGCCACGACCATGCCCGCCAATGCCAGCAGCGAGGTTGCCGCGAACGCGACGCCGATGATGCCCGCGATCTGGAAGGTCGCGACCACCGCGACGACGATCACGAGGGTAGGCAGCGCGGTCGATT
>CAZLTO010000040.1:0-6303 GCA_964562475.1 uncultured Sphingobium sp.
GCGGCCATAATACCAGCGCTCGTGCATGTTGCCGCGCGCCGCGCGCAGATGCGCGACATCGTCGTAGAGGATGGTCGAGGCGCGCCACGCCGGGGGATTGACTACCCCGCCGGGCTGGCCGGGGATCGAGGTCCATTCGCGCCTGCTCCCAGCGCGGGTAACGCGGGTCTCGGGAGCGTCCTTCCCGCCGTCGCCGGGTTCGTTCATGGCTTGGTGCTCATGTTTTTCCAGTGGCCTTGGGCGTCGCGGGGTCGGAGCCCCAGTCGCTCCAGCTGCCGTCATAGAGCGTCACATCCTTCTTGCCGAGCAGCCGCGCGCCGAACAGCACGCACGCCGCCGTCACGCCACTGCCGCAGCTGGTGATGAGCGGCTTGTCGAGATTGATCCCCGCCTCAATGAACAGACCTTTCAGCTCATGTCCGCGCTTCCAGGTGCCGTCGGTGTGGAACAGCCTGGAATAAGGCAGGCAGACCGAGCCGGGAATATGGCCGGACGCCATGCCGGGGCGGACCTCCGGCTCCTCGCCGGTGAAGCGGCTCATCGTGCGCGCGTCTACCACCTGCGCCGCCTTGCTGCCGATATTGTCGAGCACCTGCTGCTTGGTGACGATCGCCTTGTCGTCGCGCCACACGGTGAAGTGGCGGTGGCGAAGCTGGGACTTGCCGCTTTCGACCGCACGCTTCTCGGCGATCCATTTGCCGAGGCCACCATCGAGGATCGCGATGTTGGGTGCGCCCATGATCTCGAACAACCACCATGCCCGCGCGGCCGTGCGTAGCGGGCTGTTGTCGTAGAGGACGATGCGGCTGCCGTCGCCCAGCCCCAGCGCCTGCATCCGGCTGGCGAACTTCTCAGGCTGCGGCACAGTGTTGGGCAGCGGGCTGGTGGTGTCGGCCAGTTCCTTCAGGTTCAGGAACACCGCGCCGGGGATATGTTGGGCCTCATATTCGGCGGCGGCGTCGCGGCCCATCTCGGGCAGGAAATAGCTCGCATCGACGATGCGCAGGTCGCTCGCGCCGATGTTTTCCGCCAGCCAGTCCGTGCTTACCAATATGTCCATCTGCCATTGCCCCGCGCGTTTGATTCACCTGTGATCGGATTAGGCGAGAGGGACGGAGGTTTCCAGCCCCTTTGCGCTTGTGCGTCGATGATCTATAGGCTCAAGCCCATGAACCCGATCCATCTTGGCCAGACCAGCGCGCTGCCCGCCTCTCCCGCAGAGGCGGTGCTCGATTATGTTCCGAACCCGAGGGCAGGCGCACGCTATCTCGTGCGCTTCGCCGCGCCGGAGTTCACCTCGCTCTGCCCGGTCACCGGCCAGCCCGATTTTGCGCATCTGGTGATCGATTATGTGCCGGACGCCACCATCGTCGAATCGAAATCGCTGAAGCTGTTTCTGGGGTCTTTCCGCAACCACGCGGCGTTCCACGAGGATTGCACCGTCGGCATCGGGCAAAGGCTGTTCGACGAGATGAAGCCCCACTGGCTCCGCATCGGCGGATACTGGTATCCGCGCGGCGGCATCCCCATCGATGTGTTCTGGCAAAGCGGCGCGGCGCCCGCGGACGTGTGGGTGCCGGATCAGGGCGTGCCGGGCTATCGAGGGCGGGGGTAACAAAAAAGGGGCGCCCGTCAGCGCCCCTCTCGTTTTGCTTACTTCTCGTTATTATAGCGCTCGATCGCCTCCAGCGTCACCCGCTGCGCTTCCGCCGCATCGCCCCAATGGCCGACGCGCACCCATTTCTCGGCTTCCAGATCTTTGTAATGCGTGAAGAAATGCTCGATCTGCGCGAACACGATATCCGGCAGATCCTCTTTCTGCTGCACGTCCTTGTAATAAGGGAAGGTCGCGTCGTCCGGCACGCAGACGAGCTTTTCGTCGCCGCCATGCTCGTCCTCAAGGTTCAGCACCGCGATCGGGCGGGCGCGCACCACGCAGCCCGGCACGAAGGGAGAACGCGCCACCACCAGCGCGTCCAGCGGATCGCCATCGGGCGAGAGCGTGTGCGGCACGAAGCCATAGTTCGCGGGATAGCGCATCGGCGTATGCAGAATACGGTCAACGAACAGCGCGCCGGACGCCTTGTCGAACTCGTATTTCACCGGCTCGCCCCCTGTGGGCACTTCGATGATCACGTTGAGGCTGTGCGGCGGGTTGGCGCCCACCGGGATAAGATCGATACGCATTGAAAGCCTGACTTTGTTCGGTTGCTACTAGGGCGATGTTGTTTTTGCCTCCAGCAGCCTGTCGAGACTGCCGGCGCCCTCTCCTGTTTTGGTGAGGCGCGGATAGCGCAAGCCGAGCGAATAATCGAGTCCGATAACCCTGATATTTTTGTCCTGTTTGACAATCAGCTGAATCGGCTTCTTGTCCGCCTTCGCCTGGGTGAGTGCGGCCTTGAAGACATCGCCCGAATATTCGGTGCCATTGACCGCGATGAGCTTCATGCCGTTGGCGAAACCGGCCTTGAAGGCGGGGCTGTCCCAGATCGTGCCGATGATCTCGCCGTCATTCTTGACCGCGAGGCCAACGCCATAGGTCTGGTCGATGCCCTTTAGCGCCTTCTCGATCTCCTTGGTGGTGCTGTTGGGCGTGTCGCCATAGGTCAGAGCATAGCCGCCAAGCGCAAGGCCCGCCTTGGGCGCCTCGCTGGTGGGCTTGTCGACATGCGCGGCCAGGAACCCGGCCCAGTCCCAGGGCTGCACCGCGTTCAGCGTGTCGATCACATCCTGCCGCGTGTAGGTGAGCTGGCCCCAGTCGCCATCCTTCATGCCGAAGAACGCCTTGGCGAAATCATCGAGGCCCTTCGCGCCTTTGCTCTCACGACGGATGATCCCGTCCGCCTCCAGCCACAGCAGCAGGCCCTCGTTGTAATAATCCTCGTTGCGCTGCCAGCTCGACCAGTTCTTCGGGCGGCGGGCGGAGATGATCGGGTCGTGCGTCGTGTCCTCCAGCGCGCGCCATGTGCGCCCCTTGGCGAGATCGAGCCGCGCCGCGATCGAGGCCAATGCGTCCAGCGTCTGCTCCTTGGAATATAGCCCTGAGCGCGCACCCAGCACATAGCCCCAGAACTGCGTCTGTCCCTCATAGACCCAGAGCAGATTGTCCTGCATCGGCGTGCGATAGTCCGGCGTCCACAGCAATTCCGGGCGGCGGAACTTGCCGTCCCAGCTATGCACGAATTCATGCGGCAACAGGTTGCGGTCGCCCGGCCCGTCAGCCCATTTGGTGAAATAGCCGGTATCGACTCCATTCTCCGAGGAACGGTGATGCTCGAGGCCGATGCCGCCCATCTCGTCGGTGATCGCGAGGAGGAAATCATAATGGTCGAAGTGCTTGGCGCCGAACAGCGCCAGCGTCTCCGCGACCAGCTGCTTGTGCGCGGCGATCTGTTCCGGCTTGGCGTCCAGCTCCGCCTTGCTGTCCGCGACCATGTTCAATGCGACATTGGAGCCGAGATCGACCGTGCTGCTATATTTCCCCGCGAACACCGGCGAATCGACCAAGGTTTCGTAATCGACCGGATCATAGGTCATCGTCGCGCCGGTCATCTTGCCGCGCAGCGCGCTATAGGCGGTCCAGCCCGCCGGGTAGGTGACGCTCGCCTGCACCGGAATCTGCCGCACATAATAGCCCGCGGGATACAGCGAGGCCATGTCGAACGAGAGGTTCAGCATCTTGTCGGTGACGGAGATGCGGCCGACATTTTCGGTGGTGGGATTGAGGAACTGGAACTCCGCCACCACTTCGCGCGCGCCCTCGGGTACGTTGACATGAAAGGCATAGACGTCGAGCGGGTTGCGGCTCCAGCCGATGTCCTTGCCGTTGGCGCTGATCTTGAGGCCCGCCAGCCGGTCGATCGCGCCGCGTGGAGCGTGCTTGCCGGGCAGCCATTCGGGATAGAGCAGCACCAGCGGGCCGGAGGAGGAGACAGGAATGGTTTGGCGGACCCGCCAGATGCGCTGGGTGGTGTCGCTGGCGTCGATGACGAGGCTCATCGTGCCGGGGTAGGGAATATCCCGCGCGGCTGGGATCGTGTCGACGATCGGCTGCGCGGAAGGAGCGGAACGCATGACCGGGGCCGGAGCGGTCTGTGCGTGCACCGGCGAGAAGAGGGTGGTGCTGAATAGCAGGGAAAGCGAAACGAGATAACGCATATAGTGCCTTCTGAATGAGGAGCGCCCGACAGAGCTGATGGCTCCAATACATGCCGCCGCATCGCCGTCTCGTCCACCCCGCTTTTCTTGGGGCGCGATTGCGGCTAGAGGCGCACGTCATGGCCCAAAAAGAAAATACACGCATCGAAACCCCACGCCCCATTCGCGGCACGCAGGATATGCTCGGCGGCACGCCGGATAGCCTGGCGGACCGCTTCGCGCATGTGGTCGAGACCTTCGAGCGGGTGCGAAAGCTCTATGGCTTCCGCCGCATCGAGGTGCCGGTGTTCGAGCAGACGGCGGTGTTCGCGCGCTCGCTGGGCGAGAGCACCGATGTGGTAGCAAAGGAGATGTATACGTTCGAGGATCGCGGCGGCGATTCGGTGACGCTGCGCCCCGAGTTCACCGCCGGGATCGCGCGCGCCTACATCACCGAGGGCTGGCAGCAATATGCGCCCTTGAAGGTGGCGACGCACGGCCCGCTGTTCCGCTACGAGCGCCCGCAAAAGGGCCGTTATCGGCAATTTCACCAGCTCGACGCCGAGATCATCGGCGCGGCGGAGCCCTTGGCCGATGTCGAGCTGCTGTGCTTCGCCGACCAGTTGCTGAAAGAGCTGGGCATCAACAAGGGCGTCCAGCTTACTCTCAACACGCTCGGCGATGCGACAAGCCGCGAGGCGTGGCGGCAGGCGCTGGTCGCGCATTTCGAGACGCATAAGGGCGAGTTGAGCGAGGACAGCCTCGCCCGGCTGGAGAAGAACCCGCTGCGCATCCTCGACAGCAAAGACCCGCGCGACCGCCCGATTGCCGACAGCGCGCCGGATATCGATGCCTTCCTCACCGACGATGCCCGCGCCTTCTTCGAGAAGGTGACGGCGGGGCTGGACGCGGCGGGCGTCGCGTGGGAGCGCAACAGCCGCCTCGTGCGCGGCCTCGATTACTACCGCCACACCGCGTTCGAATTCGTGACCGATCGCTTGGGCGCGCAGGGCACGGTGCTCGGCGGCGGACGCTATGACGGCCTCATCGAAAACATGGGCGGCCCGGTCACGCCCGCGGTCGGTTGGGCGGCGGGGATTGAGCGGCTGGCGATGTTGCTAAGAACGCCAACGTTGTTGGGGGGTGGACCTGATTGGCGAGCCAAGGCCCCTAACTGTGCCATAGTACTGGAGGAAGACGATTTAGCTAATGTGGCTATTTGGCTTGCATATAATTTGCAGCGGATCGGTGTGTCGTGTGAGGTTATTGCCACGGGTTCTCCGCGCAAGCGTTTTGATAAGGCCAAAAAATTGGACCCTGAATCATATCTGATTGTTGATAATCAGGTGCTCAATACGAGACACGTAGCAAATGTGCGAGTGAAGGTGCCGGATTGGAGTGGATATCCTCTGTCACAGTATCTTGCGTCGATCGTTTGGCAAGGAAGCTTCTGCGCAAATGCTACAGACCCTGACGGGTTCGCCAACGATTTTCAGATTGCGCAGGTTTAATGAACATCTCCCCTGCCACCATATCCCAGATCGAGCGGCGCTATGAGGAGGCGCAAGCCGCGATGGCGCGGTCGGATCTGGAGCCGTCCGAGTTCGTCAGGCTCTCGAAGGAATATGCCGAGCTGGAGCCGGTGGTGCGCGCCGCGCGCTCTCTCTCCGGCTTGCAGACCGAAATCGCCGACCTCGAAGCCTTGCTCTCCACCGGCGAAGCGGATGCGGAGATGCGCGCGCTCGCCAATGAGGAAGTGCAATCCCTCCGCGCGCAACTCCCGGAGGCCGAACGCGCGCTCGCGCTGCAGCTCATCCCCCGCGACGCTGCGGACCAGCGCCCGGCGATGCTCGAAATCCGCGCCGGCACCGGCGGCGATGAGGCGGCTTTGTTCGCGGGCGATCTGCTGCGCATGTATCAGCGCTATGCCGACGAGCAGGGCTGGAAGATGGAGGTGATCTCCGCTAGCCCTTCCGAGCAGGGCGGGTTCAAGGAAGTGGTCGCCTCGGTGAACGGCGTCGGCGTGTTCGCAAAGCTCAAATTCGAGAGCGGCGTCCACCGGGTGCAGCGCGTGCCGGTCACCGAAAGCGGCGGGCGCATCCAAACCAGCGCGGCCACCGTCCGCGTGCTGCCCGAGGCCGAGGAAATTTGACGTCAGGTCCAACC
>CAZLTO010000040.1:6313-8326 GCA_964562475.1 uncultured Sphingobium sp.
AGCAAGTACGCCGAGCGCCGCGGCTGGCGGACCGACGTCCTCGAGTCGGGCGACTCCAAGCACACCTTCGCGGTCAAGGGCGACGGCGCCTACTCCGTCTTCAAGTTCGAGGGCGGCACCCACCGCGTGCAGCGCGTACCGGCCACCGAGTCGCAGGGCCGCATCCACACCTCCACGGCGACCGTCGCGGTGCTGCCCGAGGCCGAGGAAGTTGACGTGCAGATCAACGAGGCGACCGACCTCAAGATCGACATCTTCCGGGCGTCCGGCGCGGGCGGCCAGCATGTCAACACCACCGATTCGGCGGTGCGGATCACGCATTTGCCCACCGGTCTCGTCGTGATCCAGCAAGATCAGCGCAGCCAGCACAAGAATAAGGAAAAGGCGATGAAGGTGCTCCGCACCCGCCTTTACGAGCTGGAGCGGGAGCGGACGCAGAGCGAGCAGGCGGGGGCGCGCAAGGCGATGGTCGGCTCCGGCGACCGCTCGGAGCGCATCCGCACCTACAACTTCCCACAGGGCCGCGTGACCGATCACCGCATCAACCTGACGCTGCATCGCCTGCCGGAGATATTGGAAGGGCCGGGGTTGCAGGAGGTGATCTCCGCGCTGATCGCCGAGGATGAAGCCGCGCGGCTCGCGCAGCTGGACGGGGTGGGGTGAACTCTGCAGATGCGCTGCGGCAGGCGGCGCTCCGGCTCGCCGCTGTATCCGACACGCCGCGCCTGGATGCCGAGCTGTTGATGGCGCATGCAGCGGGGATTGAGCGCGGCGATCTGATCCTCGGTCTGCGCGATAGGGACGCGCCCGATAGTTTCGCCGCGCTGGTCGAGCGCCGCTTACGCCACGAGCCGGTCTCGCACATTGTCGGCACGCGCGATTTTTGGACGCTGACGCTGGCCGTAACGCCTGACGTGCTCACCCCCCGGCCGGATAGCGAGACGCTGATCGAGGCGGGGCAAGCGCATTTCGCCGGAACCTCCGGCCCGCGCCGCATTCTCGATCTCGGCACCGGCTCCGGCGCGCTGCTGCTGGCGGCACTGTCCGAATGGCCGCAAGCGACCGGCCTCGGCATCGACATCAGCGCGGCGGCGCTTGAAGTGGCGCGCGGCAACGCGGAGCGCTGCGGCCTCGCGGCGCGGGCGGAGCTCAGGCTTGGCGACTGGTTCGAGGGCATCGACCAACGCTTCGATCTCATCCTCGCCAACCCGCCTTATATATCCACCGATGCGATCCTGCCGCGCGACGTGGCGGAGCATGAGCCGCATCTGGCGCTCTTTGCGGGGGGGGATGGGCTGGACGCCTATCGCATCCTAGCGCCCGCGCTGGGCGCCCATCTTGCAGCGGAAGGCATGGCTGCGGTCGAGATCGGCTTCGATCAGCGGGACAGCGCGGCGGCGTTGTTTGCTGCCGAGGGGTTGAGAGTCACGGTGTTCAACGATCTTGGCGGCCATCCGCGCTGTCTCAAGCTGACGCAGCGATAAGTTTTTGCGGTTCGGCAGCCATGCGCGGCTATTTCTACTTGGTTTCTTTACCCGAAACGTCTAGGAGGAGCCAGACGTAGCCCAGAGGTTCGGATAACCGGGGCGAAATCGGCTCCCATAATCGTCGGACGCGGGCAAGGCGTCTGGTGCTGAGATGGAGGTCCGGGCGAATGTTTGCCCGAACCCGTGCGAAGCTGAATGCGCATAGCACAGCATTGTCGGGGCAGTGCGTTTAAGGATAGCATTGAAAGCAAGGACCCATCATTGATCAACAATCGTCAGGCTGGCCGCCGCAATCGTGGCCGGAACAATGGTCGCCCGAACAACGGCAACAACCGCAACACCGGCGAGAACGGCAACCGGATCGATAACCGCGCACGCGGCAATGCGCCGCAGCTGCTCGAAAAATATCGCAACCTCGCGCGCGATGCGCAGCTTGCGGGTGACCGGGTGAGCACCGAATATTATCTCCAGTTCGCGGATCATTATTTCCGCGTGATCGCGGACAATCGCGCGCGGCAGGAAGAGC
>CAZLTO010000041.1:0-8314 GCA_964562475.1 uncultured Sphingobium sp.
ATAACAAAGATATAGAGCGCGCGTCCTGCGTCAGATTTAACGCAGCGCGCTCTAGCGCTTGCGATAGCGGAAATACCACACCTCATGGCCCTGTTTGCGGGCCTTGGCTTCATAGCGCGTTTCCGGCCAGCCGCCGGGGCGACGCAAGAAATCGTCCGGCTTGTCGCACAGCCACTCGAAATCCCTGCGCCCGTTCATCACCATCAGCGCCCAGCGCAAATAGACCGGATGATCGGTGCCGAAGCGAAACTCGCCGCCCGGTTTCAACTTGGCGGAAATGAGGTCCACCGGCCCCTTGTTCATCATCCGCCGCTTGGCGTGACGCGCCTTGGGCCAAGGGTCCGGGTGCAGCAGATAGACGAAACTCAGTGCGCCATCAGGGATACGGGCGAGGACATCGAGCGCATCGCCATGATGGATGCGGATATTGGGAATGCCGGGTTTGGCCGCGTCGCCATGCACATGCGCCAGCGCCGCGGCGACGCCGTTCAGAAATGGTTCGCAGCCGATGAAGCCATGATCGGGCAGCATGTCCGCGCGGTAGGCCATATGCTCGCCACCGCCGAAGCCGATCTCGAAATGGAGCGGGCGGGGCTCCCCGAACAGCCGCTCCGCCGTCACCGGCCCCTCTTCCGGCACCGCAATCTGCGGCAGCAGATCCTCGACCAGCGATTGCTGGAAGGCGCGCAACGGCTTGCCCTTGGCGCGGCCGTAAAGGCGGTTCAAAGTGGTGGGGTCGCCGGATTTGTGCGCGGTCATGCGCGCGCCGTTAACGGCAGACGGCGCTCACGGCAAGCGCCGCGCCCAATTTAAAGAAACGCCGTGCTCAGTCAGCCACCCAGCGCATATTCCTCGGCTGTCACCGGATCCCCGTTAGCCGGTTTCTGGGACATGGCGCCGGAAATCCATATGACCGACATCGCCACCACCACCATCAACAGGCTGAATACGAGTATATAGCGCAGTATATGAGGCGTCTCGCCAGAACGCGCCTCATCGGTATGCAGGTGCATTTCATTGCCTATTCTTTGCATCATCGCTCTCCCGATTTCGCCGTGGCGCGGAGCATGGACCAATCCCATAGATGTTCCGGTTCGCGCTGGATCGCGCCGACGGCGTTCTTCATGAGCGTGTTGGCGCGCGCCATGTGCCTCTCGGCGTCCACGACATCATCCGACGCCAGCGCGAGGAGGGTTTCCTCACGCGCGTTTTTCAGAAACTGGGGTGCGCTTGTATCGTGCATCATTCACCACCATTGCCGTGGACTGTGCCGTACGCTCTCAGGACACCATACACCCGATGATCGAGTCGCACCAAATATGGCTCTGGCTATAGGATGCAGCCGCATTTTGTGCGGTCGCTCCGCCATGATGCGGAGCCGCGTCGCTCAAGGGCGGCAGGCTTTGCCTTGATAGGCGAAGCGCTGGCGCATATAGGCCTTGCCGTTCCAGCGCATCACCGGGAAGCAGAAACCGGGGCCGCCGACGGAGATGTCCGGCCAGCCGCCGATGCCCTTGGTCTTGAGAAATTCGGCCATGCCGACCTCGCTGTACATCGTCTTCCACGCGCCGCTCGCCTGTTTCGAGACCAGCCAGAAGGCGGCGCCGGTATTGCCGTAGCAGTAGGAGCCGCTCTCGGTGACAACCGCCTCCGGGCGGCCGTCTCCGTTCAAGTCTCTGACCTCGCTGATTTCGCCCGGCCCATAGGGCGCTCCCGCGCTGGGGTCGTTGCAGCCGCTTTCCCAGCGGCCGCGCATCTTCTTGAACCCCGCTGCCTTGAAGACGGCGGCCTGATCGAGCGGGCTGAGCGCCGGTGCGGCATGCGCGAGCGAACTGGCCGTCAGGCAAGCTGCTGCGGTCCCGAGAATCAACAGACGTATCATGCGCGTTCCTCCCATCTCTTGTGCTGGGAGCAGCATAGCGCGCAATATCGTATCAGGCGAGCGCGAAGACGCAGGGGCGGGATAGGCCCGCCCCTCGCGGAACCCGTTCAGGCCAGCGCGGCCTTCAGCGCGTCGACGAGGTCGGTGCGCTCCCACGGGAAATAATCGCCATCGGGGTCGCGACCGAAATGGCCGTAGGCGGCGGTGCGCTTGTAGATCGGCTTGTTAAGCCCGAGGCCGACACGGATGCCGCGCGGGGTCAGGCCGCCAAGCTTCGCCTTGGCGACCTTGGTGACGGCGGCTTCGAGCACATCGTCAGCCACGCTGCCGGTGCCGTGGGTATCGACATAGAGCGACAGCGGCTCCGCAACGCCGATCGCGTAGGCGACCTGAATGGTGCAGCGCTTGGCGAGGCCCGCCGCGACGATGTTCTTGGCGATGTAGCGCGTCACATAGGCCGCCGAGCGATCGACCTTGGTCGGGTCTTTGCCCGAAAACGCGCCGCCGCCATGCGGAGACGCGCCGCCATAAGTGTCGACGATGATCTTGCGGCCGGTGAGGCCCGCGTCGCCATCCGGTCCGCCAATCTCGAACTTGCCGGTGGGGTTGATGTGATAGACGGTCTCGTCAGAGAGCAGCTCCGCAGGGATTACCTGCGCGACGACCGATTTCACATAGGCCTTGAGGCGCGCTTCCTTGTCGCCCTCATGATAGCCTGGCGCGTGCTGGGTCGAGACTACGATGGCGGTCGCGGCGACGGGCTTGCCGTTCTCGAAGCGCAAAGTCACCTGGCTCTTGGCGTCGGGCTCCAGGAAGGAGGCCACGCCGGAGTGGCGGTCCGCCGCCATGCGGTGCAGAATGCGGTGGCTGTAATAAAGCGTCGCGGGCATGAGGTCCGGCGTCTCGTCGCAGGCGAAGCCGAACATGATGCCCTGATCGCCCGCGCCTTCGTCCTTGTTGCCGGTGGCATCGACGCCCTGTGCGATGTCCGACGACTGCGGGTGAAGGTGGTTCTCGAAATGCAGGTTCTGCCAGTGGAAGCCGTCCTGCTCATAGCCAATCTCGCGCACTACATTGCGTACGGCAGTCTGAATTTCCTCCTGCGCGCCCGGCGCCCAGTTGCCGTCGCGATCAATCATTCCCTCGCCACGAACCTCGCCGGCCAGCACAACGAGCTGGGTCGTTGTGAGCGTCTCGCAAGCGACGCGCGCCTCGGGGTCTTTCGAGAGGAAGAGATCGACAATTGCGTCGGAAATCTGGTCAGACACCTTGTCGGGATGACCTTCCGAAACGCTTTCAGAAGTAAACAGGTAATTTTGACGCATGGTTTTCCCAGTCACTGAAATGTTGCTGTATCTGCGTATAAAGAAAACTTTATGTGCCCTGCCGCATTAGCGGCGGTGCGAAGGTCTTGCAAGCAAGATCGCGGTTAACGCGCTGAAAGCGAGCAGCAGCGCGGCGAAAGCGAGGGGAAGCAGGTTGCCCAATTGCGCGAAAGGCGTGGGCGGCAAAGCGGGCGGCAGGGTGCTGTGGATCGCGCCCATCTGGTGATGCGGGATCGAGGCGAGGACGCGGCCATGCCCGTCCACCACGGCGGAAATGCCATTGGGGGTGGAGCGGATGACCGGCATCGCTTCCTCGATGCTGCGCATGCGCGCCTGCGCCAGATGCTGCGGCGGCCCCCAGCTGCCGAACCACGCGTCATTGGAGGGATTATAGAGAAAGGCGGGGCGGTTCTGGCGGTGGACGACCTCGCCGGAGAAGATGATCTCGTAGCAGATCTGCACCCCCATCTTCATCGGCGGGCGGTTGGTGGCGGCAGGGAGGTTCAGCGAGCGCGGCCCCGGCCCCGGCCAGAAATCCGCGTCGCCCGGCACGAGGCGAGATAAACCCAATGGTTCCAGTATGTTACGCATAGGTAGATATTCGCCATAGGGCACAAGATGCGCCTTGTCGTAACGGGCGATCAGGCGGGCGTCCGGCGTTACCACCCATGCAGAATTATTCGCGCCGATGAGGGTGCGATCCTGAAAGAAGCCGCGCCCGCGTTCCTTGAAATAGACCTTCGCGCCGCCGGTCATCAGGAGATCGCCGGGGCGTTGCAGCGCGGCGAGCTGGTCCAGCCATTCCGGTTCCATATCGAGCCAGGCGGGGATCGCCGCCTCGGGCCAGAAGATGAGGCGCGGGCCAGGCGCGTTGGGCGCGCGGGTGAGGGTTTCGAGCTTGGCGAAGTTCACCTGCTCCAGCGCGGCGTCATATTTCTCGCTCTGGTCGATATTGGGCTGGACCACGGTGATGGCGATGTTGGATTTGCTGTTGGAAAGAGCGGGAATCTGCGCCTTTCCGTAGACCGCCAGCGCGACGAGCGTCACAATGAGCGGCAACGCCGACTTCCACCGCATCCGCACCAACGAGACCAGCGCTCCGCCCGCCAGCACCGCGAGGCCCGACAGCCCATAGGTGCCGATCCAGCGCGCCGCCTGATCCACCCCGGTATCGAGCCAGATCATGCCCAGCGGGTCCCACGCGAAGCCGGTGAAAAGGCGCGCGCGGCCATATTCGGTGACGATCCACAACGCGGCGAGCACAGCGGGCGCGGGCATCCCCGGCCAGCGCCTGCGGACAAGGTGCAGCCCCAGCAGCGCAAAACCCGGATAGACCGCGAGATAGAGCGCCAACGCGACCACCGCCAGCATGCCGAACCAGTGTGGCATCGCATCCTGATAGGTGAAGGCGTGGGCGATCCAGTTGTTGCCGAGCGTGAAATGCCCGAGGCCGAAACACCCGCCGAGCAGGAACGCGCGCCGCGGCCCACCCCCCGGCCCCCTCCCGCCCGCGGGAGGGGGAGCGAGACTATCCGAGCCATTGGCGAGGTTAGTCGCAGCGGGGTGGGCTTCCGCCAGCCACAACAGTCCCGCCAGCGCGATGAGGCTCAGCGGCCACAATCCCAGCGGCGCAAAGCCGCACGCCGCCAGCGCGCCCAGCAGCATCGCCACGACCAGCGAGTGGCGAGCCAGCACCTCCATTGTCCCTAGCTGTGCACCGATGCTGAAACGGCTGCGGGCGCGGAGCAGGCGTCCGTCTTGTCCTCGCCCTTGCCGCCATCCCACATGCCGACGATCACGAAACCGGCGACGATGAGCACCAGGAACGCGGCGGAGAGCATCGCCAGATATTTTTCGATGAACGCCTTGATCGGCGCGCCGAACTTCCAGAACAGAAAGCCGACCAGCATGAACTGGAACGCGCGGCTGAGCATGCTCGCCCAGACGAAGGTGACGAGGCTCATGCCGATGAAGCCCGCGGTGATGGTGATGAGCTTGAACGGGATCGGCGTCGCGCCCTTGATGAGGATGATCTCCGCGCCATATTGCCGCAGATAACAGGCGGCGACCGGGAATTTCTCCGTGAGGCCGAGCGCGGACAGCACCTGCGCCCCCACGCTCTCATAGAGGAAATAGCCGATCGCATAGCCGAACAGCCCGCCCAGCACCGAGGAGAGCGTGCAGACGAAGCCGAACCACAAGGCGCGCTGCGGCTTCGCCAGGCACATCAGCCCGAGCAGCGGATGCGGCGGGATCGGGAAAAAGCTCGATTCCATGAACGAGATGGCGAACAGCCATCGGTCCGCGTGGCGATGCGCCGCCTTGGCGAGCATCCATTGGTACATGCCAGATAACATAGCGGGCAGCACCTAGCCGAATTTGCTGCACTGCGCCAGAGGGGAGATGAGCGGCTGCGGCGTCAGCGAGGCGGGTAAAATATAACCTATTTGGAATAAATATCTTGACATCGTAACGCTGATATGGCACAAACATGAACACTGAGACAATCTGAGTCGCGCCGCTGGGTGGTGATGAGGGCCGGGCCTTATGGGCTATCGGCCCTTTTTGCTGTCTGGCGCGCGGAACGTGAGGCGTGCATGAGCGGGAAAGGAACGGACGGGGAGTTTTCGGCAAAACATACTGAAGGGAGCTCCGATATGCGCCTCATGCGGGTGCGCAGCGCGCTGGCAGGCAACATTGTGGTGACGCAGAAGGCGCCGACGCGGCGGGACGGGTGGACCCAGCGGCGTCGGGCAAAGTTCCTCGCCCTGTTGCGTGATACCTGCAATGTGAGGGAAGCGGCGCGATCGGTGCGCCTTTCGGTTACCGGCGCCTATGACCTGCGCAGACGCGATCGCGGCTTTGCCCAGGAATGGAAGGAGGCGCTGGAAGAGGGCTATGCCGAGCTGGAGATGGCGCTGCTGCGGCAGTCGATTTTCGGGAGCGAAACCACAGAAACGACCGACGAGGGCAGGCCGGACGCGCCGGTGAAGACCAAAAAGGTGCACAGCTATCCGCACGCCACCGCGCTGCGCCTGCTCCTTGCGCACAAGGCCAGCGTCGACGCCTATCGTCACGAGCAGGGCATCGAGCGCCCCGGCAGCGAGCAGATCCGCGCCGAGATTCAGGTGAAGATCGCGGCGATGCGGGCGCGTGTGGTAGATCATGATGCGGAAGAGAACGGAGGCGAAAGTGCATGAGCCGTTCGCAATGGGAAGAGCTGGCCCACTGGCCGGAGGAGCGCGTATCCGCGCTGCTCGACGCGCTGGGCGAGGCGGGGCGCGAGGCGCTGTTGCATGACTGGGCGGTGCAGGCGCGGCCCGAGCAATTGCCGCCGCCGGGCGACTGGCGCATCTGGCTGATGCTCGCCGGGCGCGGGTTCGGCAAGACCCGCTCCGGCGCGGAATGGGTGCGCTCCATTGCCGAGCGGGATGGGCAGGCGCGCATCGCGCTGGTCGGCGCGACCATCCATGACGCGCGCAGCGTGATGGTGGAGGGGACAAGCGGGCTGCTCGGCATTGCGCCGCGCTGGGACCGGCCGATCTGGCACCCGGCGTTGAAGAAGCTGATCTGGAAATCGGGCGCGCAGGCGATGCTGTTTGGCGCGGCGGAACCGGAGAGTTTGCGCGGGCCGCAGTTCACCCATGCCTGGGCGGACGAGCTCGCCAAATGGGCCTATGCGGAAGTCGCGTGGGATAATCTGATGTTGGCGTTGCGCCTTGGCGTCAATCCGCGCGCGCTGGTGACGACGACGCCCAGACCGGTGCCGCTGGTGTGGCGGCTGGTGAGCCAAGCGGGCGTTGTGGTGACGCGGGGGCGGAGCGCGGATAACCGCGCGCATCTGGCCCCGGGGTTCCTCGCGGCGATGGAGCGGGATTATGGCGGCACCGCGCTGGGGCGGCAGGAGCTTCTGGGCGAGCTGATCGACGAGCCGGAGGGCGCATTGTGGAGCCGCGCGCTGATCGAGCGCGCGCGGGTGCGGCGCGAGACGTTGTGGAACGATGGCGACAGCCCGTTCGCGCGGCTGGTGGTGGCGGTCGATCCACCCGCGAGCTCGAACGGCGACGCCTGCGGGATCGTCGTTGCGGGGCTGGGGCTGGATGGCCTTGGCTATGTGATCGAGGATGCGAGCGTGGAACGGGCCAGCCCCGAAGGCTGGGCGGCGGCGGTGGTTGCTGCTGCCGCGCGGCACGGCGCGGACCGGGTGATCGCGGAAGGGAACAATGGCGGCGAGATGGTCGCCTCCGTATTGCGCGCGGCGGAGGCGGGGCTGCCGGTGAAACTCGTCCACGCGAGCCGGGGCAAGTCCGCGCGGGCGGAGCCGGTCGCGGCGCTCTATGAGCGCGGGCGGGTTCGCCACGTTGGCGGCTTTGCGGCGCTGGAGGATCAGCTCTGCGGCATGATGATCGGCGGGGCGTATCAGGGGCCGGGCCGCTCGCCCGACCGGGCCGATGCGTGCGTGTGGGCGATCACCGAGCTGATGCTGGGGCGGCAGGCGGCCTATGGGATAAGGAGCCTGTAGCCGGGCATGGCAGGGGACCGGCGGATGCGCGTGGTGGTTGTGGGCAAATGCCGATAATTCCGCTATAGGGCGTCGCTGGGCGAGACTCGGCAAAGGCGCGGCGTGAACCTGACAATCGCAGAGATCAGCGCGGTGGAAGCGCCTGCCGATTTGTGGCGGGTGGCGCGGCTATATTATCGCTCGGTCGGCTTCATGGCGCTCGCTTATTTCATGGCGAACCGGGGCGGAACGGGCGCGCGGGGCGGGTTCAACCTCATCCATCGCGGCTTCACCCGCGCGGTCAGCAAGGTCTATGTCGAGGAAGGCTGGGGCGAGAAGGATGCGCTGCCGCCGCTGGTGATCGCGCGCGGGGTGCCGGTGCGCTGGACCGAGGCGTGGGCGCAGATCGCGCCCGACGAGGAGCAGCAGGCGTTTCTGGAGCACATGCGCGCGGTGGAGATCGGCGACGGCTATTCGATGCCCGTGTTCGGGCCGAGGGGGTGCAATGGCTGCATCTCCGTCGGTCGCCCGGTGAACGAACAGGTGCTGGATACTGCGCCGGTCGAGGAGATGCACATGGTCGCGCAGGCGACGCATACGCGCCTG
>CAZLTO010000042.1:0-8312 GCA_964562475.1 uncultured Sphingobium sp.
TCGGCGCGTCTATCGCCTGTTCGGGCGTGTGCCTGACGGTGGTCGACAAGGGAACCGCGCGCGAGGTCGCCGTCTCGGCGCTATGCCCTGCCAGCCATTGGCGCGCAGCAGCGCAAGTTGGCGCTCGAACAGGGCAGAGCTGACCCGGTAGGGAGCCAGTCGCTCCGGCCCATCATCGGCAATGCGGTGATAGAGCAGGATCGGAAAATTATGCCAGTGCTGCGCCACGGGCACGGAATGCCCGCCACGCCAGCGAACCTGCCCGGCAACACGGGCTGGCAGGCGCTTTGCCGCATCGGCCAGTTCCACAACCGGTTCGCCCAGCGTTTCCGCGCTGTGCCGGAACATCTGCACCCGGTAGAGCGGGGTCCATAATTCCCGCTCGGGCTGAAGCATCGGATGCGCGGCGAGCCGATCCCCTATGCCCTTCGCCCCGAAAGAATGCGGCCACGGAAAGCCTGTGCGTTCGGGCTCATCCACCACCAGATTACCGTGCGCGAGGATCACCCGCCCGCACGGCTCCAGCGCTTGCGCCAGCTTGTCGGCAAAAGCATCGAGCGCGACGGCGTCAGGCTGATAATAGAGAACTTCGCTGCACACGATGACATCGAAACGATGCGCTATCGGATCTCGTGCCAGATCGAGCTGCGCGAATTCGACATTATCGAGCGAGGCGCAGCGTTCGCGGGCGCGTTCCACCGCCGTCGGCGAAATATCGGTGGCCAAGACCCGGTCCGCACGCTGCGCCAGCAGCCCGGTGAAGTGACCCTCGGCGCAGGCGATTTCGAGAGCAAATTTCGCTCCTTCCGGGATCATATCCAGCGTCTGGTGATATTTGACCGCTTCATAGCCATTTTCATATTCCCACGGGTCGCGCGTGCTGAAGACGGTTTCCCAATAATCCGGCGAAGAATAATCGGGCGGAACATAGGCCGCGCCTTCATCGCCGGACATGACCGGAGACCGGGGCCAGCGAGCAGCTTCCTCTGCGATAATCGCGCTTGCCGGATCAGCGAAGTTCGATCTGCTGCGGATGATGCGCATCTGGATCGGTCCGCTTGCCGGAGCGGGGTCGCGCTCGCGTCGCTCTCCTCGCACAAAAGCAAGCAGTCGCTGCACCACGCCCGCCGCAGGACGTTCCACCTCCATCGTTTCGGTAGCCAGCTTATCCGGCTGTACGCACTCCCGCACCAGCAAGGCCAGCCGGGCTGCCGCAATCGGGCCATAGACCGGCGTCTCGAACAGTCCAAGTTGTTCGTTTCCATAAACGATCCGGCAGCGGAGCCGATCCACGCCCGATGGCGGATGAAAATCCTCTATCGGCTGGGCCAGATTGAGTGCGATGACCAGCAATCCCCCTATTCTCAGTTCGGTCGCATCGGGCAGCAATCCGCTTACATGGCGCTCCACATGCCATTTGAAGCGACCGCCGCGCGCGCTTGTTTCCCCGTCGTCCAGCCAGATGATGAAGCGGTCGACGCCGTCCGCCGCCACTGGCCATATTGCGTCCCAACGCTCCATCAGCCTGCCTGCGCCGGCCATCAGTCCATCCGTGAACGTCGCTGCCGCGTTGTGCGGATCGGCAGCCTCGATGAAGTCCGACCCAGCCAATTCCAATAATGGCTCGATAGCGTGACCGCGCCCGATGGCGTTGCCGATGCCCCACAGGAGATGGTGAGCGCGCGCCGCATCCCGCCCCGATGCGGGCGCGCCACACAGATACTCGGCGAGTGGAGCCTTGATGCGAGGGTCGCTGTCAAAGCCCCTGTCAATCACGGACAATCCTGCACGGCACAGCGCCATGCTATCCGACGACAGCGATCCGTCGCGCAGGCGAACATCGACCCATTGGTCCGGCACTTCTGCAAAAACCACCCCTGAGCGTGCCAGTCTCTGCCACAAATCCCAGTCCTCACAGATGCGCATTGATATGTCGAAACCATCGACAGCCTCTATCGCCTCGCGCTTCGCCATCGCCGCGTGAATGGCGAACGGACAGCCGCGCGCGCAATCCGTGAATGCATCGTCCATAGGCTGGGCGGGATATTCGCCGAGCAGGGTGCCGTCGGATGAAAACCGGCGCCAGCCGCAGTGCATCAGGCCTGCATGAGGATGAAGCCTTGCAGCATCCAGCATCCTCGCAATATGATCTACCGGCAGTTCATCGTCAGAATCGAGGAAAATGACCCAATCCGCCCGCGCCGCCCGGATACCCGAATTGCGTGCGGCGCTGACGCCGCCATGCCCTGCGAACAGCCCGTGAATGCGTTGATCTTCGGCCGCGAGAGCGCGGATGAGCGTGGCGGTGCCGTCGGTCGATCCGTCATCGACGATGATGGCTTCCCAATCGCCGAAAGATTGTCCCGACAGGGACGCCATCGTGCATGCCAGCGTCGATTCCGCATTATATGCCGGAACGATGATGCTGACGGATGGGGACTGCACCTCAAGAATTCCTTCCATGGTATCGAACCAGAGATTCCGTCTCTGTCTTATCAGAACCGAGCGTGTATGAAAAACGCATTAGCTATGCGAATCATTAGCAAGTCTCTGTTATGAGACCAGCGAGAGACGACGGACGATTATTTGCTGAATAGGGGCTGAGGGCACAGGGAATGCAGGCATGGCGACAAACGATCTACCTGCGCGATTTGCTGCGC
Organism: uncultured Sphingobium sp.; assembly: GCA_964562475.1. Lineage (GTDB taxonomy): Bacteria > Pseudomonadota > Alphaproteobacteria > Sphingomonadales > Sphingomonadaceae > Sphingobium. The sequence goes on from CAZLTO010000042.1 coordinate 2,661, forward strand.
GAATTAATCATTCGCGATTTCAAGGTGCGTTATCAGCGATCATTGCTCGGGATCGGCTGGTCGTGGCTCAAGCCGCTCGCGCAACTGATCGTCTTCCTGTTTCTGTTCAGCGCGGTCCTGCCGCTCAACATACCCTTCTATGCCAGCTTCCTGTTCACTGGCGTTCTGACATGGAGCTGGTTTAACAACTCGGTCGCTGCGGCGGTCACGACCGTTACCTCTAATCCAGAGCTGGTCCGGCGGCCCGGCTTTCCGGTGCGGTTGCTGCCTGTGCTGGTGGTGATGAACGAGGGCATCCACCTCCTGCTGGCGCTCCCCATATTGGTCGCGGTGGTTGCGTGGGAATGCGGAGCGCCCACTGTCACGCTGGCCGCGCTGCCCGCTGTCATGCTGGTGCAGTTCCTGTTCACACTGGGCATCGCCTATGGGGTTGCGGCGATGCATGTCCGTTTTCGCGACACGCAGGATGTCGTCGCCATTGCGCTGATGGTTGCGTTCTACATGACGCCCGTATTCTATCAGCCCTCCAGCCTTCACTCTGGCTATCAGATGTTCAACACCTACAACCCGATCGCGCAGATTATCGAGTCCTATCGGGCGATCCTGATTGCGCGGGAGTGGCCGGATTTCATGAGCTTGGCTGCGGTAAGCCTGATTTCTGTCATGCTTCTGGTCATGAGCATGTGGCTCTTCCATAGGCAGAGCGCCAGTTTCGTCGAGGAATTGTGATGAGCGCCATTGTCGTACGCGATCTCGGAAAGCGCTTTCGCAAGCTCGACAGAGGGCGCCCGTCCACCATCAAGGGTATGTTTCTCTCGGGCTATCGCGGCGGAAGGCCGGAATGGTTCTGGGGGCTGCGCCACGTCAATTTCGGCATCGCGCCCGGGCGCGCCGTGGGCGTCGTGGGCCGCAACGGTGCCGGCAAATCGACGCTGTTGCGGATGATCGGCGGCGTTATCCGTCCCGATGAGGGCAGCATCAAGATACGCGGGCGGATCGGCGCGCTGCTCGAAATCGGCGCGGGTCTCACGGACGATCTGTCCGGGCGCGAGAATATCTATCTGATGGGCGTCGTCGCCGGAATGCTGCGCGAGGAAGTGAAAGCACGGTTCGAGGATATTGTCAGCTTTTCGGAGCTGGGCGATTTCATCGACCGGCCGGTCCGCACCTACAGCACCGGCATGAGGCTGCGCCTCGCCTTCGCGGTGGCCGTTCATATCGAGCCGGAGATATTGCTGATCGACGAAGTGCTGGTTGTCGGCGACCTCGCATTTCAGGCCAAATGCATGGCTCGGGTGAAGGCGATCCGCGACAGAGGGTGCACCATTTTTCTCGTCTCGCATGACTCGGAACAGATCAGGCAGCTATGCGACGATGTGCTGTTTCTGCGCAAGGGCAGCGTTGCATCCTATGGCCCTGTCGAAGAGACGATGGCCTTGTTCGAGTCCTCAATGGACGAAGAGGCAGCGGCAGCCCCAGCCCCAGCCCCAGCCCCAGCCAATATAATGCCACAAACCGCCCGCATACTCGAACATAATGTTACCCGCTTCGGCTCGTACGAGGCCGAGATCGGCCGGGTCGAGCTGCTTGACGGAAATGGAGAACAGGTGGGATCCATAGCAGCGGGCGGCGCGCTCTCGGTCAGGTTCTCCTATCGCTCTCAGCAGCCAATAGACGAAATAGTCGCGCTCGTCGGCATATATACGCCCGATCTGACCTGCTGCCTCGAAGTCAATTCGATCGAAGGAGAGCTGTCGCTTGCCTCAGGCCCCAGCGAACGCACCGTGGCTCTCGCTATCGACCGGCTGGATCTCGCCGAAGGGGATTATCTCGTTACGGTAGGATTATTTTCGGCTGACTGGCATACGGTATTCGATTATCACTCCGAAGCCTATCCACTTAATGTGAGGGGCCAAGCGATGAACAAGGGCGTGCTCCGGCCTCCACTCGCTTGGAACATCTGCACATGAGGGCGGCGGAGAAGGAAGTCCTGATGGTTGATACAGCCACGGAGGACCACGCCCTATGACACTTGCCGCGTTGGATCTCGACATTTGCGACCTCCCGGAGCGTATCGCGGAAGCAGACACTTGTGATGGCGCGCTTGTATTGCTGCGCATCGCCGGGCGGCCCTGCGGCCAGGCGTTACTGTCATTCAAGGAGTGGGATCACGTAAAGCCGCTTTCAGAAATATTGATGTCTGCGGCGGACTCGGCCTTCTGGGAGGCATGGCTCGAATATCAACTGCTCCCTTGGGACGAGGCTCCAGAGGACGCCGATCTGTCAGATGTGGATGTCGTCATCTGCACCCGCGATCGCGCCGATGACCTTCGCAAGTGCCTCTTGGACCTCAGCGCCATGCCGCAGGACGGGCAGCGCATTTTCGTGATCGACAATGCATCGGCGACGGATGAAACCCGGCAGGTTGCCGAGGCATTCCCCGGCATCACTTATGTGCGGGAAAACCGCCCCGGCCTCGATATTGCGCGTAACACCGGCTTGCGCGCGACCGATCGGGACATCATCGCCTTCATCGACGATGACGCAGCCCCCGACCGTCTGTGGCTGCGCAAGCTGTGCCGCAACTTCGTGAACCCCGCGGTGATGGCCGCAGGCGGGCTGACGATGGCGATGGAACTGGAGACCGACGCGCAGATCGCGTTTCAGCGCTTCGGCGGGTTTGGGCGCGGCTTCAAACGCGTAATGTATGATGCGTCGAATTGCTATGCCTTCCACGCATGGTCGGCAGGCGCGGGGGTAAACATGGCGTTGCGACGGGCCGCAATCGCGAAGATAGGCTGGTTCGATGAGGCGCTCGATGCCGGGACTAAATCATTGGCCGGAGGTGATTCCGATTATTTTCGACGGATTATAAACGCAGGCTGGCGTATCGCTTATGACCCGGAGGCGGTTAATTGGCATCGTCACCGTCGGAGAATGGCCGAGCTGGAGCGGCAGGTGTTCGGCTACGAAGTCTCTTCATTCGCGATTCTGACCAAGGCGCTGTTCTATGAGCATGATATGCGTGCACTCGGAGCACTCGGGCGTTGGATGCGCATGCGTTGGCAGCAACGGGGCCAATTGTTCGGCCACACACCGCAGTGGCTTTCGTTCAACCCGCTGATTACTCAGGTCAGGGGCGCAATGGCAGGTATGGGACGATACCGCGCGGCCGTGAAGGAGACTCGCCGTGGCTGCTGAAGCAGCGCCATCCGTCAGCATCATCATCCCGACCCATAACCGGCGCGTGCGTTTGCTCAGTACGCTGGACTGCATTGCGCGCCAGCTTTTCCCGCTCGATCGGATCGAGGTGATTATAGTCGCCGATGGATGTCTCGATGGCACGGTCGCGGCTTTGGCTGCGTACCACGCGCCCTTTCCGATTCGGGTTACCGAGCTTGTGGGGCTCGGACCGGCGGCGGCCCGCAATCACGGCGCAGAACTCGCCAAGGCGCCGATCCTGCTGTTCCTCGATGACGACGTAGAGCCGCTCGAACATTGGATCGCTGCGCATATCGCGGCGCATGAGGCGCACCCCGGCAGTGCCATTATCGGCCCCTATCCCCCTTACCCGGACGGATCGCGGGATGAATTCCGCCAGTTGGTCAGGGGATGGTGGACGGCGCATTTTGATGAAGTAGCGCGGATCGGCCACCGCTTTACCTATCGCGACATCTTGACCGGAAATCTGTCCATGCCCCGTATCTTGTGGGATTCGATCGGTGGCCTCGACCCGGATTTCGCGAAGGCGCACGAGGATTGGGAACTGGGGCTTCGCCTGATCGCAGAGCAGATACCAATTGTCTATGCCGCTGACGCGTTTTGCTGGCATCACGAATATGCGACTATGACGGTCAAAGGTGCATTGAAGCGCGCGCGCGAGGAAGGACAATCCGATGTTCGGCTCGCGCGCAAGCACCCGCATATCAAGGCGGATCTTCCGATCATGCGGCATTGGTGGGACCGCAGGAGCCTGAGAAGCCGGATCGGCCTCACCATTTTTCGCGATGGCGTGATCAGCGATGCGATGCTCGGGGTGATGACACGCATCACATCCTTTCTTGCCCGCCACCCCTCTGGCCCGCTGTTTCGCAATGCTTATGCAAAGACCCAGCGACTTGCCTATCTGCGGGGCGTGGCGGGCGAGCTGAAATCCGTTGCCGATTTACAGCGCTTTGCGGACGATATTCCTCCGCGCAAGACCAAGAGCATCCTCATAGACCTTGCCTGCGGAATAGATGCTGCGGAGCAAAGGCTTGCCACAGAACGGCCTGACGATGTCCGGCTGATGCATGGCTTAGACGATCTGGGCTGGCTTCCCTTCTCTCCAGGCACGGAGCAGTGGGACCGGCATCATCTCCGCCCCCATCTCGCACGGCATATGCAAGGGGCCATGCTTCATGCGTTGCGCAAGGACGACACGATGCCAGCACCGGGCGTCTGGCATTGTCTGGGAAACAAGGGATATTTCCCGGCGCTGACAGAGGCGATCGGACAGTGGGACAAAAGCGGGCTTTGAGCGAGCTTGCAATTGTGCCCGATCGGTTGACACGTAAAGGCAACACTGTTCCCATGTCCCGCCCGATATGCCAAGCACGCACGGGAACAAGTGAGCAATCAGGCGACAATCGATGCAGTTGCGGCATCTTGAATATTTCACGGCCCTCGCCCGCGAGCGTCATTTTGCGCGGGCGGCGCAGGCCTGCCATGTGACGCAGCCCACGCTGTCGGCGGGCATCGCCGCGCTCGAGGAGCAACTGGGCCAGCGCCTGGTGCACAGGGACCGGCGCTTCCTCGATCTCACGGTGGAAGGCTATGCAATATTGCCGTTCGCGCAACAGATGCTGGCCGAGCACAGCGCGATGCGCTCCGCCATCGACAGCGACACACGGCATCTGCGTGGCACGCTCAGGCTCGGCGCGATCCCCGCCGCCATGCCCTGCGTCGGGCGTCTGGTCGCGGCGATCGCCAGGGCCCAGCCCTCGGTGCATGTGGCGATTGGCTCGCTCACCTCGCGGGAGATCGAGAGCGCGCTGATCGCGCGCGAATTGGACGCAGGCGTCACCTATCTGTCGAGCGAACCCCCCGCGCAGGTGAGCAGCGTGCCGCTCTACAGCGAGCAGTTCCTGTTCGCCACGCGCCGCTCCGGGCCGTTCGGCGCGCGCGAGACGATCAGCATGCAGGAGGCGGTGTCCTCGCGCCTGTGCCTGCTGCATCAGGGCATGCAGAACCGGCGCATTCTCGACAGCGCGCTAGCCGAGCGCGGCCTCGTCTGCGAGCCTGTCGCCACCGCGGACAGCTATGTCGCGCTGTTCTCGATGGTCACCGAAGGCGGGCTGGACGCCATCGTGACGGACAGCCACGGCGCGCTGATGACCGCGCACCCGGAGCTTGCGCTGCTGCCGTTCACCGACCCGCCGCCCGCGAACCAGATCGGCCTCGTGATCCTGGACAGGGATCCGGTTTCGCCGCTGGCGCTGCTGGCGACGGGGGCGGCGCGGCAGTTTTGATAGAGTTTGTCTATTACAATTCAGTATCTTCTATTTGACATTTTCGATCAGCAATCGGATTCTCCGCCGATGAACAGTCAAGACGAAACGACCACAATCCGGGAGATACTGGATCGCCACAGCGCCAAAGAAGGAAGCCTGC
>CAZLTO010000043.1:0-8171 GCA_964562475.1 uncultured Sphingobium sp.
GGTGTTTGCCGTGCTGGTGTTGCTCTACAAACGGGCGATGCCGCCGTTGGTGAATTTGAGTTCGCTGGCTTTGGCGCCATTGGGCGGCGCACTGGCGCTGCATCTCACCAACCAGCCGATTTCAATGCCTGTGCTGATCGGGTTGTTGATGCTGCTCGGCATTGTCGCGAAAAACTCGATCCTGCTCATCGACTTCGCGCTGGAGGAAATGGCGAAAGGCGTTTCCCGATATGACGCGATCATGGATGCAGGCCACAAGCGCGCGCAGCCGATCGTGATGACGACGGTGGCGATGGTCGCGGGCATGGTGCCCACCGCGCTCTCGCTCTCGGGCGATGCGGCATGGCGCGCGCCAATGGGCGTGACCGTGATCGGCGGATTGATCCTGTCCACCATACTGACGCTATTGATCGTGCCGTCCGCATTCAGCCTCGCCATCGGCTTCGAGGAAAAGATCGGGCCGATGCTGCGCAAGGCGCTGCTCACCTACGATCCCGACAAGCATGGTGAGGGCGCCGCGGCTCAGCCTGCCGAATAACGGGCGACAGGCTATTGCGCTCGGCACGCGGATCGTCTTGAAGACAGTGCCATGAAGTTCGCCTTATCCCCGTTGGCAGAGACGGAACGGCAGGATCGCGCGGTGCACCGCGCGGCGACCGGCTTGCTGCTTGCTATGGCGGCGCTGTTTTTCGTGGCGCGGGCGCTCGACCCTATCCACCCGGCGATGGGCTTTGTGCAGGCGTTTGCCGAAGCGGCGATGGTTGGCGGGCTGGCGGACTGGTTCGCGGTGACGGCGCTGTTCCGCCACCCGCTTGGCCTTCCCATTCCCCATACGGCGATCATCCCGCGCAACAAGGATCGGATCGGCGATACGCTCGCCAGCTTCCTGCGTGACAATTTCCTCGTGCCGCATGTGGTCGCGCGGCGGATGATGCGGCTGGATGTCGCGGGCGCGGTAGGGCGCTTTCTCGCGCGCCCAGCGCTGGGGGTGGCGGGGCGCCTGCGGCAGGGCGCGTCGCGGCTGGTGGCGGACATGCTGGAGGCGATGGACGAGGAGCGCCTCGGCGGCATGGCGAAGGGGGCGCTCAAGCAGCGTCTCGCCGCACTCAATCTTGCGCCGCTTTTGGGCCAGGCGCTCGACGCCGCGATGCGCGAGGGGCGGCATGAGGCGGTGATCGATGCGGGGATAGGCTGGGCCGCGCGCACGCTGGAAGCCCAGGCCGATCTCATCCGGGAAATGGTGAGCCAGCGGGCGGGCAAGCTGTTGCGCTTTACCGGGCTGGATGAAAAGCTCGCCAACGCGATCCTCGATGGGTTGCTGAAGCTATTCGCCGAGATGGCGGAGGACCGGGAACATCCTGTGCGGATACGCGCGCTGGAGGGATTGCGCAGCCTTGCCCACCGCCTCCAGCATGACCCGGAAATGCAGGCGAAGGTGGCGCGGGTGCGAGACGAGATCATCGCCAACCCGGCGATGCAACGCTGGATCGACGGGCTATGGGAACAGGCGCGCGCGGCTTTGCTCAAGATGGCGCGCGATCCGCAGGCGGTGATGGCAGGCAAATTCGGCGAGGTGCTGAAATCCATCGGCGCGAGCATGGAGAACGACCCGGCGCTGAAGACTGTCATCAACCGTTTTGCGCGTCGTGCCGTCGTCGGCCTCACCGCGAGCTATGGCGACGGGATCGTCAAGCTGGTGAGCGAGACGGTACGCGGCTGGGACGCGCAGACCGTGACCGACCGGCTCGAGGGCGCGGTGGGGCGTGACCTGCAATATATCCGCATCAACGGCACGCTGGTCGGTGGGCTGGTTGGTGTCTCGATCCACGCGGTGGATGTATTGATGTGACGCCCTTGCCGCGCTCGCCATTGCCGCCTAAAGAGCGCGCATGAGCGCATCCACACCCCTCACGGATACCGGCCTGCTCCCCATAGGCCTTTCGGATCGTCTGCCCCCGCAGGCGGAGGCGTCGGCGCGGCTGGTGCGCAACGTGCTGGATAGCGTCGCGGCGCATGGCTATGCGCGGGTGATGCCGCCGCTGGCAGAGTTTGAGGATACGCTGCTCGCGCGGCTGCAATCGGCGGGCGCGCAGGATCTGCTCCGCGCCATCGATCCCGCCTCTCAGCGCATGCTGGCATTGCGGCCGGATATTACCGCGCAGGTGAGCCGCATCGCCGCGACGCGCCTTGCCGCTGCGCCGCGCCCGTTGCGGCTGTGCTATGCCGGGCCGGTGCTGCGCCTGCGCGCGGACCAGCTTCGCCCGGAGCGCGAGGAGATGCAACTCGGCGCGGAACTGATCGGCACGGACAGCGACGCCGCCGCGACCGAGATCGTCAGCGTCGCAATCGAGGCGCTTCAGGCTGCGGGCGTCACCGGCATCACGATAGACTTCACGCTGCCCGATCTGGTCGACCGGCTGGCGGCGGGGCCGATGCCGCTCGCTCAAGAGCTGATCGAGCCGGTGCGCGCGCGGCTCGACGCCAAGGATGCGGGCGGATTGGTAGCGCTGGGCGAGGCGGCTGCGGCCTATCTGCCGCTCATCGAGGCGACCGGGCCGTTTCACCCGGCGATGGAGAATCTTGAGGCGATCGATGCGGCATTGGGCGGCGCACTCGCGGACCGCATCGCCGCGCTCCGCGCCATCGCCAAGCCGATCGGCTGGGATATCACGCTGACTTTGGACCCGACCGAGCGCCACGGCTTCGAATATCAGAGCTGGTTCGGCTTCTCGATCTTCGCGTCGGGCTTTGTGGGTGAGCTGGGCCGGGGCGGCGGATATCGCATCGCCCATGCCGATGGCGGCACCGAGGCGGCAATCGGCTTCTCGCTCTATCCCGATCCGCTGATCGACGCGGGCTTCGGCGCGAAGGAAACGCGCAGGATTTTCCTGCCCTTGGGCCATGATGCAGGCTGCGCGAAGGCGCTGCGCGCCGAGGGCTGGCGCACGGTTGCGGCGCTATCTAACGCGGACGACGGACGCGCTCTCGGTTGCACGCACCGGCTCGATGGGGCGGAAGCCCGCGCTTATTAGAGCATCGTGCCAAAAAGTGGGAACCGCTTGCGCTGCTCGCCATGCCCCGGCATGGCTGCGCCGCTCAGTTGGCAATAAGCGATGCGACAACAAAGATATAGAGCGCGCTTCCTGCGTCAGATTTAACGCAGCGCGCTCTAAATTTCGTCGATGATTTCGGCGAGGGCGGCGAGACAATCCTTGCCCAGCTGCATCGAGCGCGCGGGCGACCAGCCGAACTCGGCGTCCGGCAGATCGTCATGATCCTTGAACGGCATCTCCAGCGTCATGCTGACCGCGCCATAGCGCTCGGCAAGCTGGGCGGTGGACATCGAGAGGTTCGCCTTGCCCGGCGGCGAGAGCGGATAGCCGACCGCCGTCTGGAAATCGGGCGTGCGCGCGGCGAGGATGCCGCGATAGCGGTTGTAGAGCGCTTGTCTGTCCGGCTTCAGCGAGGGTATGCCCTCGAACCCGGCGATGAATACATAGGGGATCGCCTCGTCGCCATGCACGTCCATCGCGAAATCGACGCCGGTGCGGTCCATTTCCGCGCGGACGAGGAACACCTCCGGGCTGCGCTCCAGCGATGGCTCGTGCCACTCGCGGTTCAAATTGACGCCCACGGCATTGGTGCGGAGGTGCCCGCGCCTGCTGCCATCCGGGTTCATATTGGGTACGATGTGGAAGGTGGCCTTACTTCGCAGCAGCCGCGCGACCGAATCCTCAGGCTCGCACAGCCGCTCGATCGCGCCTTCCATCCACCACTCGGCCATCGTCTCGCCGGGGTGCTGGCGCGCGTAGAGCCATACCTGCTTTGTGCCTTCGCCAAGGGTCAGCAGGTCAAGCGGCTGGCCATCCAGCGTCAGGCCCAGTTCCCTGTGGGTGACGCCCGGCTGGGTGGCGGCCCATGCGACAAGGTCGTGATGCCGCTCCATCGAGTAGGGTGCAAAATAGGCGACCCAGAGGGCGTTCGTTTCCGGCGCCACGCTTATGGTGAGGCGGCCCTCGGCATATGATGTGTCTGCCATGCGCCAGCTTTCGCGGTCCTCGCTCACCCGGGCCTTGTAGTTCGGCCAGCCCGCCGGATAGGCCGCGCCCGCGCTATTGACGATCGCCAGCCCCACCTGCCGCCCCGCCGCGCCAGAGACGCGGAAGTGAAACCACTGGTAGAAGTCGCTCTCGTTGTCGCGCACGATTTCCAGCTCGGCGCGCCAGATGTCGCTGCTGGTATCGGTAGAGAGGACGCGGATGTTGCCCGCGTCGAAGCCGCTGCTGATCGAAAAAGGAGACGTCATTTGACGGTGATAGTCTCTCCCGACTTTCCGGGATAGCCGCTAAATAAGGCGCTTGCGAGCTTGGCGGCGGCGAGGCCCGGCTGGGCGGCGGGGCTGCCGTCCTTCGCCTGCGTGGTGGCGCGGCCTTCCCACACGGCGCTGTCGTCCGCGCGCTTGCGGATTTGCACGGCAAGCGATGTTGTTACGATGTCCTTGGGCTTGCCGGAAAGGTCTATGCCAATGCCGAGGCCGAGGCCGCTGCCATAGCTGCCGGTCGATCCGCCGACGCCGACGCTGACCGGCGAACGCGCGGCCATAGGCGACTGGACATTACGCTGCACATCCATTTTCACGACATATTGGCTGGCTGCCAAGGTCTGTTTGCCCGCCTCGTCGGTGAAACCGACGCGCTGCAATTCATGGCTCACCGCCGCCGCATAGGTGATGAACTCCATACTCTGGTCACCGCCCATGATCATCGGCTCTATGAGGAAGCCGCCGGATGCCGGCACGGGATCAGGCGTATGGAAGCGCGTCACTTCGACCGGGGCGACGGAGGTCGCGCATCCGCCCAGCAGCAACAGGGCGGGTAATGCCCATTTCGCCTTGTGACGCAGTATGTTCATGACGCTCTCCCTGTCCGTTTCGTCCGGCTTGTGCCATAGTATCTCTGCACGGCGTATGAACAAGGGGGAAAGGCGCGCAAAAAGCAGCCTCACGGCCTTGACTTTGGCGCGCGCCCGCCATAGGGGCAGCGCTTCGTTTTTCGTAAAACACAGAATCACTTGAACAAAGGCTGAGCCATGAAGATCCGCAACTCGCTGAAGTCGCTGAAGGACCGTCACCGGGACAACCGCGTGATCCGCCGCCGCGGCCGCACCTATGTCATCAACAAGACCAACCGCCGCTTCAAGGCGCGTCAGGGCTGATTCACCCGGTCAGCCAAGCCTCAGGGCGATGAACAACCCGGCTCTCGCAGCCGGGTTTTTTGTTGATGCAGCAAACAGGGCGCGCTTTGTCGTATGACCCCTTACGCGGGCGTCAGGAGTCCGGGCTGCGCCATATTGCTTTCCATCACCGAGCGGACCTTCGCATCTATTATCTTCGCGCCTTTCGGCCCTTGTAGCGCCATGACGGTATTGCAGGTGGCGACGCATTCGTCTTGCTGAAAGGCGGCGGAATAGAGCGTCCAGCTCGAAGTGCCTATTCTGCCAATCCCGCTGTAGATCGAGACGTCATAGGGAAAATGGGCTTCCGCGACATAACTGAGATCCACCGCCGCGACCAGCCAGCGCACGCCTGCATCCGCCGGATGATGCCCGAGCAGATGATGGAAATGGATACGCGCCGTCTCGAACATCGCAGCCATTGCCACATTATTAATGTGACCGAGCGTGTCGAGGTCCGCATATCGGGGTGGGATCACGATGAAGACTGGATAATTGCCCGCTTCTAGACGCCATGATTCCGGTTTTGCCATGATTATACCCGTGTGAACTGCAATGTAGCTTTCGATCCCGGCCGGAGGGGCAATAGCCGTGATGCGATGTAGCGAAGATTATGGCAAAGTTGGGCATAGCGCCAGAGTAAATTACTGATAGGTTGCGTTTATCTGCTGCCAGCACGCCGCACAGTGAGACAGCATCATCGGTAGCCTCATGGGTCCAGCCTCGCAGGGGCGTCGCGCCGCTTGCACCACCGTCGGCCGAGATGCACAATTTTAGCGGCACCGGCGCCGGGGGATAGCCGGTTCATCCTATAATGAGAGCGGAGCACCATTCCAGCCAGTCCAGTCCCCACGAACGGGATGCTGCTTCTCACGCTCTGACGAGGGTTTCAGAGATCGTGCGCAAGGAGCCAGCGGGCTTGCCCCCACATCGCCCGCTGGCTCATTTTGTTACAAAAGCTAGAGCATCGTGCCAAAAAGTGGGAACCGGTTTTTGGCAATAAACGATGCGACAACAAAGACATAGAGTGCGCGTCCTGCGTCAGATTTAACGCAGCGCGCTCTAAGGAAAAAATGGCCCCTTTCGCGTCAGGATGGGTTTTGCGAAAGGGGCCGAGGGGACGGCACGGATATGGGCAGCCCCGCCGCCCGCCGGGGAGATTATGGTCTTTCGCGGCCCGACAGCGCGAATGGAGCGACATTCTCCCGCTTGATCGGTGACGCCAGGATCGCCCTGTAGCGAACCCCGGGCAACTGCCGTGGACCGAGCAGCAGGCCGAGGCACTCGGCGATCTCGGGGTCTTCGCGCGGGCCGATTAACTCGATGACCTCCTCCTCTCCCCGTATGCCCGAACTCAGCAGATGCGCGGCAGCCGCTCGCCACAACAATCCCGCATCATCCACCGAGACATGGATCGTGAACACATAGTCCTGCCCGGACGCGGGATGCTCCAGCGGCTGCGAACCACGCGCCTTTGGATGATATATCATGTTCATACGAACGCTCCCCTATTGCCGCCTCCGATGTTTCGCGCCCGAAGGGTTTCTGGCTAGCGCATTCTCAAATGCTCACACTGCGTCCTCGGGTCAGAGTGCGCCTTTGCTGTTTGGCTGCCAATCAGGGCAAATGCGCTACGGCATAATACCTATGCTGGCTGCGCTGCCATGCCGAAGAATTTATAGGATTAAGTATTCCTACTAATAGGATAATTCAGGATAACTCGAAAGGTGCCGCCGCATGCTCATCCCCGTCAGCAAGACGCTGTTTCGCATTGCTCAGGGGATAACCAATGTCGAAATCTACCGAACTACTGGAAGCCGCCGTTGCCGAGGTCATTGCCAACCGTCCGGGGGAGGGGGAACACCAGAGCGCGCGTCAACGCATGGTCGCGGATCGCGCCTTCGCCACCGTGTTGCGCGTGATCGCGCCGCGCATCCGCCATTTCATCAAGCACTATGGCCTCACCGCCCACTGGGAGGATGCCGAGCAGGTCTGCGCCATCGGCGTACACCGGGCGATCGAGGCTTATGATCCGGCGAAGGCGATGTTCACAACCTTCGTGAACTGGCAGCTGCGTGGAGAACTGCAGGGCCTTCGGTTCCGCCTGATGGACGACCAGCGTCCGTCGGCGAAGAAGGTGGAGGCGACGACGATCTCGCTCAATGCCGTGGAGCGCGGCGCCGAGGGCGAGGGTATGCCGCTTGAGAACCTGATCGAGGATGAATATGCGGAGTGTCGCACCGAAGCGTGCGCTGCCGATCATCTGGCCGGGCAGACCTGCGCCGCGCTGATGGACGAATATGTCTGCCACCTGCGCAGTGTCGGCATCGCGCAACTGAAGCACAAGGCGGCCTCGACACGCCCCCGGGCAACCCGGCGCGAGCGTTCGAGCGCGCTGGCGGCCTATGCACAGAGCCGGATGGTGCATATCGATCCAGAGGAACTGCGCAAGCTCGATGAACGAATAGAGCGGGATTGTGACATTGTGCGCCGCCATCTGTTCGGCGAGGGCGAGGAGCATGACGCCGAAGACCCGCTGGGCCTGACGCGGGAGCGCATCCGCCAGATCACTCGCCGCGCGGCGCGCGTAATAGGCGAGCTGGCCGCCGCCCATCCCCGCTTCACCGGCCATCAGGGCTGAATAGCCGATCCGTCCTAAATTTATCTCCGAATAGGAGGAGATTTTCCTTTCCCTTATGGTTGCAATATTGTCGGCGTGATAGGAGGCATGCAACCGGAAGCATTCCGCACATCATATCTATATTGGCGTAATCCGCTGCCGAGAAAATGATATTGGGCTGGACATGGATACGGAGATGACAATGCGGACCGGGAAGCCGTCTGCGGGGGCGAAGACTCCTGCGATTGGCGTCGGTCCCATTGTCATTGATCCGTATCGGATGATCGCTTTCCCCAATGCATTGCGTGAGTGCCGGATG
>CAZLTO010000044.1:0-8139 GCA_964562475.1 uncultured Sphingobium sp.
AGTTCTCGATCGACCTTGCCTACCCGACGGTCAGCTACTGCAGCCTGACCATCGAAGGACTCACCTGATCCACCCCGAGGGGTAATTCATGCCTATCACAGCTTTGCCAACGCCGCCGTCTCGGACGGATGCGGCGAACTTCTCTGCGCGTGCGGACGCCTTTCTCGGCGCGCTGCCAACCTTCGGCGCCGAGGCCAATGCGCTGGCCAGCGAAGTAAATGGCTATGCCAGCAATGCGGCAGCAAGCGCGGCAACGGCTACCAATGCACCCGGCACCAGCGCCACCAGCACGACCTCGCTGGTCATCGGGACGGGTTCGAAATCGCTGACCGTTCAGACCGGCAAGGCATTCGTGGTGGGCCAGTGGGTGACGATAACCAGCACGGCAACGCCTGCCAACTGGATGCATGGCCAGATCAGCGCCTACACAACTGGCACCGGCGCGCTCACGGTCACGGTAAGTATGGTCGGCGGCAGCGGTACGATTGCCGCCTGGACGGTCGCACTCTCCGCGCCGTCGGTTTCCGGCAATGCCGTGCTTACCACCAGCACCTACGCCGATCCTGCCTGGATCACCTCGCTCGCCGGTTCAAAGATCAGTGGTACGGTGGCCGTTGCCAACGGCGGCACCGGCGGCACTGATGCGGCGACCGCGCGCGCCAACCTTGGGCTGGCGATTGGCTCCGACGTTCAAGCCTACAGCGCCAATCTCGCATCCTGGTCAGGCAAAGCGGCTCCTGCGGGTGCAGCGGTCGGCACGACCGACAGCCAGACGCTCACGAACAAAACCATCTCGGGCGCCGCGACCGGATCGAGCGTCAATGATGCGGGCGGATCAGCCTGGTCGATCGGGTTTCGGGAAGTTCCGCAAAACGCGCAGAGTGCGTCCTACCAGCTGGTTGCCGCCGACAACGGCAAGCACATCTACTCGCTCAACTCTGCGGCCCAGACGATCACGGTGCCCCCCAACGGCACGGTCGGTTTTCCGCTTGGGACGACCATCACCATCGTCAATAACGGCGCATCGGCCATCACCATCGCGCAGGGCTCTGGCGTCACGCTCTGTCAGGCAGGCACCACCAGCACCGGCAACCGGACGATTGCAGTGCGCGGGGTCGCCACGCTCATCAAGGTTGAGACCAACATCTGGTTCGTCTCAGGCACCGGGATCAGCTGATGTCGGGGATGCTTGGGGTGCTGCTCGCTGCGGGCGGCGCCAGCCGTTACCAGATGACTGTTGGCTACGCGAACGGAGGCTTCAAGGGCATTTACTGGATCTACTATGGGTTCGGGTCTCTCGGCATCCTCTACAATATGGGCGGCGTGCTCAGTCCCACCTCTTTTAGAGGGCAGCTGGTCCAGGCCATTTACTCGGTCGAGGACAATGTCGGCACCAGTTGGCCCGTTGGTCTGCAGTTTTCAGGCGACATACCGGCGGGGTTTGCGACGGCAATAACCCTCGGCGGGACCAAATACAGCTTTGACACCTACACGCAGGATTTTGCCTCAAACCAGTCCGTGACCATCACCATTTCGACTGCCACATTCACAGTGAGTTCGACGAGCGGGATCACGGCAGGCACGCCCATCAAGTTTTCGAGCAGCGGCACGCTTCCGACAGGACTGGTCGCAGGTACCAAATATTATGCACGCGACGTGACCGCGACCACCTTCAAGGTGGCCGCGACGGTGGGCGGGGCCGCGATCACCCTGTCGGGATCGCAGTCGGGAACTCAGACGGTCTACTGGGACATTTACTCCCGTTTCGAGGCCGCGACAGCAACGCCGGGCAACAAGACGGGTGGGCGCACACCGCTCAATCCAACGATCAACATCGCAAGCCCTGCGACCGTCACCGCAACGAGCCACGGCCTGGCAAACGGAGCCCGCGTGCTCTTCCAGACGACCGGAGCGCTTCCCGGCGGGATCAGTGCGAATACCGTCTATTTCGTCGTTAACGCTGCGACCAACACCTTCCAGATTGCTGCGAGTTCAGGGGGCTTGGCCCTCGGCACCTCAGGCACACAGTCAGGTACGCATACCTGCTTCGAGGTGGTCGATGTGGTTTTGGAGTGAAGAATGTACCAGCACATCAATCCGACAGCGCGAGAGGACGTGCTCCCGATCAACGAGGATCTTGAGATCCGCTACAGCCTCTTCAACGATGGCACGACCTACGTCCGCCCGCAGGGGAGCTGGCGGCTCTGGACCTCGCAGATATTCATGCCGCCCATTGCCAACCGGACCATCGGCGACATGTATGATGCTGGCGTCGAATGGGATCTCTACGAGCATGTCTCGGTCGCGGTGGCGGGCGCAGCCGACTACGTTTTTACTAGCCGTGATGGGGAGCTGACGCAGCGCTGGACAGCAGGCTGCCACAACGTCGAAAATGGCGGCGGCTATCTGCCCCGCGATACCTTCACCCGGCATTTTCTCGAAGGCTTCGAGCTCTGCTGCGTCATCCGCAGGTTCGGGCGGTCCAGTGGGACCAACTACCGCTTCGAGGTCGTGACCGAGCCGACCGTGCTCACCGAGGCCGCGCTGTTTGTCCACTACGCGACTGGCCCCCGGCAGCGACAGACCGACTTCAATCCAATCCCCGGCTACGCCGTCGATCTGGCGGCAGGCGGCATCGCTATCATCTGCACCATTCGCTGAGGCCCGTTATGTCTGAACAGGATCCCGCCGTGGAAATGGCGCTCATTCGCGCTGACCTCGAAGCCGTCCAGGAAGAGCTGAAGGCCGTACGTAAGGAGTTGAAGGACCTACTCGACGCCTGGAATACGGCAACGGGTGTGGTCCGCTTTGTGAAGTGGCTTTCGACCCTCGTCACGGCCTTCGCGGTCATCTTCGCGGCCATCAAGGGCTTCGAAGGCCGCTAGGCAGCGCTTACAAGACTTCGTGCTCGGCGATCGATTTCGTCATGCTGGATCAGAAGATTTTTCCACCGCGGCGGGATTGCTCGAATGCCATAGCGCGCACCAGCGATCTGTCCGGCGACCGCACCTACAGTGTCTGCATCGTGGCCAAGGTTCACAGCAGTAATCAGAGCCTCTTCGAAGCTCGAAGTGGTGCCAACCGCCCAGATTGCGGCCTCAAAGGTATGAACTACAAAGCCCGACGAGCTGATCGCGTCGCGGGACTTGTCCTGCCAACTACCGGCCAGAATACCGCCGATCTCTTCAGGCCAAGGATCGCGTGAAATCTTTGCAAGGGCTTCCTGCCAAGGCCTGCCGATAATCAAGTCACACATGATTGAGGTCGTGGCCTCGCAGGCTGCAGCCGAAAGCTCCGATGCGTGGGTGGCGTAGGATTGGGTCCGTGCGATGGCACGGGCTTTGGAGGGGTCTGCCCAATGCCTGCAAGCAACGGGCGCCAGCCGCATTAATGCGCCATTTCCATCGGAGCGACCTTTGATAGGTGGCGCTGTTAGCGCCCCGGTACGGCGGTAGTTACCGAGAACCGCAAAAGTGTTTTGCCCAACACCGACGCATTGGCCGGTGCTGGTATTTTCGTTTTCGTAGATCCAGCCGAGGAAGCGATCGAGAAGGTCCTTGGCATCGAGATTGCCGTCATGAAGCAGGCTGTCTGCGAGACAGAGCGCCATGGCGGTGTCATCAGTCCATGCCCCGGCAGGCAGCTTGAAATACCCACCGGCCAGCATTTCCCGAACCTCCGGGAAGCTGCCGCGATCCTTGAACTCCACTGGTGCTCCCAGCGCATCGCCGGTCGCGAGGCCAACCAAGGCACCTCGGGCTTTTTCTTGAACAGCTCTGTCGAGAACAACTTCAACCATTGCTTCCCCATTCGCTGCCGAAAGGCGCGAAGTCAAAACTCATCTTCAAGGAGACCAGCATGAACCCGCTCCCCCCGGCCTACGGCTGGATCGATGACCTGCAGCCGCCGCCCAGGATGGTGGCAGAGGCCCGCAAGCTTTACGGCACCATCGAGGCCCAAGGTCCAGCTGACAACCCGGTGATCCTTGGTTGGGCCAAGGAACTCGGGCTCGCCAAGGTTTACAATCATGACGAGATCCCGTGGTGCGGCCTGTTCGTGGCCATTGTCGCCAAACGTGCTGGCAAGGCTCTGCCGAACCAGCCGCTCTGGGCACGCAGCTGGGTCAACTTCGGCAAGGACGGCAGCGCAAAGCCGCAGCTGGGTGATGTGCTGGTGTTCCGCCGCGGCGAGACCTCTGGTCATGTCGGGATCTACATCGGCGAGGATTACGGTGCCTTCCACGTGCTGGGCGGCAACCAGTCCGACGGTGTGACCATCATCCGGATCGCTAAAGACCGCTGCATCGCCGTGCGCCGGCCCGTCTACAAGGCAGCGCCTGCAACAGCGAAGCCGGTCGAACTTGCCGCAACTGGCGCGCTCTCGGTGAACGAAGCCTGACATCATCCCTCATCCGCTGCCAACACGCAGCCGGATCGTCCGCCCGCCGTTTCTGGCGGGTTTTTTATTGGAGAAGTGACATGGAAGACCTCAAACCCTGGTGGACCTCGAAGGCCATCTGGACCGGCGTCATCGGCAGCATCTGGGGCGTAGCCGGCACGCTCGGTATCCTGCCGCAAGGCCTCGATCAGACGGATGTCCTGACCGTTGTGCTGGCGCTGACCGGCATTGGCGGCGTCGTGTTCCGCAAGACGGCCACGGCCCGGATCGGTTGATCCACTTCGGCGGAGGCTTCGGTCTCCGCCACCCTATTTCCCAGACAGGTGCAGGCATGACCAGGCTGACCATCCGCCGCGGCGGCACTAAGCGCGTGCGCGCCACCTTTTTTGCCGACCAGACCGCCGGGCTCGCCCGGGACATTTCGGGCCTCACACTCAGGGTCATCGACCAAAGCCCCAATATCGCACCGCCCTCACTCTCAATCCTGTCACCGCCCAGCGGCGGTCAGATCGAGGTGCTTTGGAGCGACGAGCAGACAGCCCCCCTCCATGCCGGCGCAGGCAAGGTCTGGCTGACGCTGGGCTTCGAGAATGACAGCGGGGAGCGCGAGGTTCTGCCGACCCTCACGTTTGATGTCGAATGACGGCCGCGCTGCAGATTATCGAGGCGGTCCAGACCATCCTCGTCGAGAGCGACGGCACCAGCATTACCCTCAATGTGTCGAGCGCCGGGATCTCCGGTCCGCGCGGATTTACCGGTCCTCAGGGGCCACCCGGACCACCGGGCCCGCTCAGTGCGCTCACGGACTTGTCCGATGTGGCGCTCGCCACTCCTGAGGGCGGCGACGTCCTGACGTACTCATCCCCCACCAACACATGGATCAACGAGAAGGCGACCAGACTGGTCGACGGAGGTAATTTCTGATGTCCAATACCCTGCGCATCAAGCGTCGGGCCGCAGGCGGTGCGGCCGGTGCTCCCGCGTCGCTCGCCAATGCCGAGCTCGCGTTCAACGAACAGGACAACACGCTCTATTACGGCACGGGCACGGGCGGTGCTGGTGGCACCGCGACCTCCGTCATAGCCATCGGCGGCTCTGGCGCCTTTGTCGCCACGACCGGCGCCCAGACAATTGCCGGGGCCAAGACATTCAGCTCGATCATTTCTGGTTCGATTGATGGCAATGCCGGCACCGCGAGCAAGTTGGCCACCGCCCGCACGCTGGGGCTTTCAGGTGATGTGACTGGTACCGTCTCGTTCGATGGCAGCGCAAATGCGACGATTGCGGCAACGCTTGCCAATAGCGGCGTGACCGCCGGGACCTATGGTTCGGCCACGCAGGTTGGTCAGGTCACGGTTGATGCCAAGGGGCGCGTGACTGCTGCCAGCAACGTGGCGATCACCTTCCCGGTCACCTCGGTAGCTGGCCGGACCGGTGCTATTACGCTTACCACGACTGACGTCTCCGAAGGCACCAACCTCTATTACACCGACGTTCGAGTGCGTGCGAACCGTCTCGACCAGATGGCGGCTCCGACGGCTGCGCTTGCCTTGAACAGCCAGCGGATCACTGGCCTTGCTGATCCAACCGCTGCGCAAGATGCGGCCACCAAGAATTACGTCGATCTGACGGTCCAAGGCCTTGATCCGAAGGCCTCCGTGAAGGCGGCAACTACCGCCAACATCGCCTCCCTGTCGGGTGCCATGACCATCGACGGCGTGGCGCTTGTTGCGGGCGATCGTGTGCTGGTGAAGGATCAGACCACCCCGTCTGTGAATGGCGTCTATGTCGTGGCCGCAGGTGCCTGGGCCCGCTCAGAGGACCTCTCGACCTGGGCTGAACATGTGGCTGCCTACCTGTTCGTCGAGCAGGGCACAGTGAATGCCGACGTCGGTTTTCTGTGCACCGTCGATGCGGGCGGCACGCTTGGGACGACGGCGATCACCTTCGTCCAGTTCAATGGTGCCGGACAGATTGTTGCCGGGGCTGGCCTCACCAAAACCGGCAATACCATCGATGTGGGCGCCGGGACCGGCATCTCGGTAGCGGCCGACAGCATTGCTCTGACGGGTCAGGCCCTAGCGCTCCACAACCTCGCAACGAACGGCCTGGTCGTCCGGACAGCTGCGGACACTATCACCGGACGGACGCTCGCCGCCGGATCCAACAAGATCGCTGTGACCAATGGTGACGGCGTGGCCGGCAATCCCACGGTCGATGTCAACGAGGCGAACCTGACGCTGGGGAACATCGGCGGCACGCTTGGCGTGGCCAAAGGCGGCTCCGGCGCGACCACCCTCTCAGGCTACCTCAAGGGCAACGGGAATGCAGCGTTCACCGCCTCCGCCACGATCCCAAATACCGACATCTCGGGGCTCGGCACCATGTCGACACAGGCTGCCAGCAGCGTGGCCATCACTGGTGGCTCCATTGACGGCGTCACTCTTGATGGCGGAACATTCTAATGCCCAGCACCATCCTCCTGAAACGATCCTCGACCGCTTCAAGCGTACCTGCAGCGGGATCGCTCCAAGCGGGGGAACTTGCAGTCAACTTGGCCGATCAGAAGCTCTATTCGAAGACTGCTGGTGGCACCGTCGTGCAGGTGGGCTTTGGTAATCTGACCTCGGCCATGGTCACGACCGCGCTTGGCTTTACGCCCTACAATTCGACCAATCCGAGCGGCTACATTACGGCCAGCGGATCAATTACCGGATCATCGGGCTCCTGCACCGGCAATGCTGCCACTGCAACAAAGTGGGCGACCGGCCGGACCATTGCGCTGACCGGCGATGTGACCGGCACCAGCGCAGCATTCGACGGATCCGCTGCCCTGTCGTTTGCGGCAACGCTGGCCAATAGCGGCGTAACGGCAGGCACCTATGCCAAGGTCACAGTCGATGCGAAAGGCAGGGTCACAACTGGCGCATCGCTCGCTTCAGCAGATGTGACCGGAGCCCTGGGCTACACCCCCGCCAACAAGGCCGGCGAGAGCTTCACCGGTTCGATCTCGGTGACGGGTACGATCACGGCGACCGGGGACATCACGGCCTATTCCGATGCCTCGCTCAAAACCGCGGTTGCCACGATCTCGAATGCCCTCGATCTGGTGAACAGCCTGCGCGGTGTGTCATTCACGCGCATCGATAGCGGCACGCGCGGCATCGGTGTGATCGCCCAGGAATTGGCCGCGATCGTGCCCGAGGCGGTGCAGGCCAACGAGGATGGGCTCTTGTCTGTTGCCTATGGCAATCTCGTTGGCGTCCTGATCGAAGCTGTGAAGGAGCTCTCTGGTAAGGTTGAGCGGCTTGAGGCTCGCGCATGACCCTGCAATCCACGGGAGCCATTTCCCTCGGTAATGTCGCAACGGAACTCGGCCGGGCCGCGGGCACAACGACTTCTCTTGGCGAAGCGGCCGTCCGCAATCTCGCAGGCGCCGCCTCAGGCCCAATTTCGATGTCCAGCCTTTACGGCAAATCCAATGAAAGCTTTTGGCATGCGAGCCTCGGCCCCACCGTTTTCAATTACCGGATGCTCGGGACGGACAGCAGTGGAAACATCTACGCTTGCACCAGTTCTGTCGTTCTGAAGTGGAGCCGGGATGGAGCGTTGCTCTGGGCCAAGACCGTGTCCGGCCCCTTTTTCAGCGGTGGCTGCTTAGATGCGAGCGGCAATGTCTATCTCGCGGGCGGCTACTACTCGAGCAACTACTACGCCTATCTGCTGAAGCTGGACGCCAGC
>CAZLTO010000045.1:0-8112 GCA_964562475.1 uncultured Sphingobium sp.
CTCCGCGATCGGTGGCCCGACCGGGGGCCGGTGGCGTCTGGGCGGGGTCGGGGGCTATGTGGCGGTCAGGGAAGGGCTGGTCGCGCGGATGCGGGCGCAGATCGGTCGCCCTGCGAAGGTGATAGCCACCGGCGGGCTGGCGGTACTGTTTGACAAGCACACGGATCTGTTCGATGGGATCGTTTCGGATTTGACGATTGAAGGGCTGTCGATGCTCTACTCACGAGCGATTTCGAGCCGGACGGCATCGTCCGGCGACTCGGAAATCGCGGCAAAACAAGAAAAGAGCATAAGAGCCTGATGACCCCCGGAGACGAACTGCTGTTCCTGGCCCTAGGCGGGTCAGGCGAGATCGGTATGAACGCCAATCTTTATGGCTGCCGCGGCAAGTGGATCATGGTCGATCTCGGCGTCACCTTTGCCGATCCTTATTATCCGGGCATAGATCTTGTGATGCCCGATCTCAGCTTTATCGAGGAGCGGCGCGAGGATTTGCTCGCCATCGTGCTGACCCACGGCCATGAGGATCATATCGGCGCGCTGCCTTATCTCGCGGCGGACCTTGGCGTACCGCTCTATGCCACACCGTTCACCGCCGGGTTGATAGCGGGCAAGCTCGATGAGGAAGGCTTGCTCGACAAGGTGAAGCTGAAGACCGTCGATCTCGGCGGGGCGCTTAAACTGGGGCCATTTGCAGTCCGCTATGTGCCGCTGGCGCACAGTATCGCGGAGGGCAATGCGCTCGTCATCGACACGCCCCACGGGCGCATTTTTCACACCGGCGACTGGAAGCTGGATGAAAATCCGCTGATCGGAACGCCCGCGAGCGAGGCGCAACTGCGCGCCATCGGCGATGAGGGCGTGCGCGTGCTGGTGTGCGACAGCACCAACGTATTCAACCCGGAGGCGAGCGGCTCGGAGGGTGATTTGCGCGCCGGGCTGATCGAGGCGATCAAGGATGCGCATGGTCGCGTGGTCGTCACCACCTTCGCCTCCAACGTCGCGCGGCTGAAGACGCTGGGCGATGTCGCGCGCGCTACGGGGCGGCAGCTCTGCCTTGCGGGTCGCTCGCTTGATCGCATCGTTTCGGTCGCGAAGACAGCGGGCTATCTCCACGATCTGCCGGAGCTGATCGACTGGGACGAAGCGATAAGCCTGCCGCCGCGTGAAGTGATGATCGTCGCCACCGGCGGTCAGGGCGAGGCGCGCGCGGCGCTGGCGCGGATGGCGGAGGGAACCCATCCCATCAAGCTGGGCGAGGGTGACCGCGTGGTCTTCTCCTCGAAGCAGATTCCGGGCAACGAGATCGCCATCGGGCGGGTACAGAACGCCTTTGCCACGCAGGGCATCGAGATGGTAACCGAAAAGCAGGCGCATATTCATGTGTCCGGCCATCCCGGAAGACCCGAGCTGCTGGCGCTGTATGAGTGGCTGCGTCCCGAAATCCTGATGCCGGTGCATGGCGAAATGCGCCATATGGCCGGGCAGGCGCGGCTGGGGCGGGCGCATGGCATCCGCCAAGCCCTTGTGCAGAAGAACGGCGACATGGTGCTCCTCGCGCCTGGCGACGCGGCGATCATCGGCCATGAGCAAACGGGTAGGCTGGTGCTCCATGGTGATGTGATCCTGCCCGCGGATGGCGGCACGATCAACGAACGCCGCAAGATCTCGGTCAACGGCCAGATCAGCGTTGCGGTTGCGCGCAACAGCAAGGGACGACTCAGCGGCCAGCCGCAGCTCCGCCTGCAAGGGGTGCCGCTGGAGGAGGACCGTGATGCGTTTCTCTCGGAAGCTGGCGAAGAGGCCGCCGAGGCTGTGGCCGTTGGCGGCGACGGCGATGTAGAAGCGTTGCGCGAGCGCGTCCGCCTCGCCGTGCGCCGCGTCGCGACCCGCTGGACCGGCAAGAAGCCTATCGTCGACGTGCTCATCATCGACATCTAAGCCTCAGCTAGTTAAAGCCCCACCATGCGCATCACCTCGATCATCGCCATCTACATGCTCTTCTGGGTGTTGAGCGCGTTTGTGGTGCTGCCGATCGGGGTGAAAACCCCGCATGAGTCCGGCGAAACCCTGGTGCCGGGGCAGGCGGACAGCGCGCCGAGCAATTTCAACCCGCGCCGCATCATAATACTCGCGACCATCCTCTCGCTGATCCTGTTCGGGCTATATTATGCCAATTATGTGAATGGCTGGATCGGCGTGGACGACATCAACATCGCGGCGGGCCACAGCGACTGATCGGATATAAGGTCCAGGGCAGAGTGCCTTAATCTTTCAGGCGGTCGATCGCCTGCGCCAGCGCGACATAGAGCTTGCCGATATCCGACGAGAGCAGGGTCACAGCGATGGAAGCGCCCTCGGGACTCGCCAATATCGTGCGCAGCATCGCCTCGAAATCATGGACATAGCGGTTGACGCCGTCCTGAAAGTCCTTGTCGCGCTGATAGAGGGCGAAGATCGTCTGCGCCTCGGTAGTGTCGATGAGGCGCACCGCGCGGCGCGAGAAGACGCCGCGATCCCCTTTGAGATAGGCGGCCCAGAGCAGGTCGCTCACCTCGCCGCTTAGGATTTTCGTCACATCGATGGCGATGCTGTTCAAGGACTCGATCAGCACTGCCGACTGGCGGGAGAAGCTGTCCTGCGCGCGCTTGTGTGCCGCATTTTCGGCTTCGGCGATGCGCTGTTCGATGGCGGCGGTCGTGTCGGCGATGGTGATGAGTTGCCGCATCAGGCGGTCGGACGCCGCATGGGCCGCCTGCACAGCCTGTTCTGCAATGGAACTCACCTGCTCGATGCGCTGCTGGAAACGCTCGCCAAGCTGAGTCGACAGCGCCTTCTCGCTCTCCTCGACCATCTCGCCGCTCGCTTCGGAGATGGCGGCGAACATCGCATGACGTGCGCGTTCGCCCGCATGTTCAGCGGTTTCCTTGATGCGCAGCAGCGTAGCGACCATTTGCGGCCCTGCGCTGTCCGATAGTCGGCGCGCGCCCAGATCCGCAGCCTCGATCGCGAGGTTTAGGGCGTCCACCTGCTCGCGGCAGCCCGCGAGGGTGTTCTCGCCGCTGTGCAGCAGGTCGCGCAACTTGCGCTGCTGTCCGCTCAGCAGCTCTTCTGACTGGCGCGCATGCTCGAGGACGGAAGCCGACATGCCCTCCAGATGCGCGATCTCCGGCATGATGACGCCGAGCAGCCGCTGGCTGGTGTCGATCTTGTCGTTGAGGCGGGCGAGGGCGGCAGGGTGGCTCTCGTCCAGCTCGCGCACGCTGGCATCGAGCGCGACAAGCAACGCCTCGGTGCGCGCGATGATCGCCTCCGCCGTCGTCTGGCCTGCATTCAGCGCCTCGTCGAGATGACGGGTGCGCTGTGTAAGGCTTTCGATCACCTCGCCGATCCGCTCGGAACCGACCGCGCCGACCGACTGGAGTTGCGCAAACTCGTCGCTCAGTCCCTCGATCCGCAGCGACATCGTGCGCGCTATGTCGCCGATCGCTTCCGCGCGATCCTGCACCAGCGCGTCCAGTTCGCGCAGCCGTGTCTCGATCTGCGATATGCCCTCGCCATAAGCAACGACGGCCTGTCCGCCGATGGATCCGATTGCGGATCGCGATTGCTCGACCAGCACATTGAGTTCGCTCGTCCGCATGTCGAGCGCCATGCCCGCTTCGTCTATCGCCTTGCGCGCGGCCTCGATGGCGGTCTCGATGCGGCTGGAGCTGATGTCCGCCATCCCGGTTACTTCTTCCGCCGCCGAGCGGGTTGCGTCCTGCAGGCGCATCAGCTGGGCGGTTAGGCTCTGGGTGGTGGTGCTTGTCCGGGTGCGCGCCTCGTCGAGCAGGCGGGAGAGGGACTCCAGCCGCGTCTCCAGTTTTTCGACCTTTTCCTCGAGCGTATCGCTGTTGAGCGCGAGCGCGGCCGAGACGCGGCCCGTGCGCTGCTCGACATCGGGCATGGCCTCAATCAGCCTGCCGAACTGGGTGGCGAGGCTCAGACCCGCGCGCTCGATGATTTCCGCCTGCTGCGCCGAGGTGCTGGCGTGCTGGGTCAGGGTCTTGGCGGCGGATTCGAGATTGAGGCTCGCCGCGCCGCCATATTCCTCCAGCAGGCTGGCCTGATCGTGCATCGTCTGGCGGGCGGTATCGAGTTGCTGGTTGACGATGGCGAGGCGCATGTCGAGCGCATCCGCTTCCTTGCGCAGTTGCGCGGTGATCCGGCCAAAGCGGTCGGCCTCGCCGATGCTGCTGCGTGAAAGGATGAGATAGACGATGCCGAGCAAAACAAGCGGCGTTGCGATGCTGGTGACGGCAAGCGGCATCTGCTCCAGCGCGGGCAGGCGGAAGCTGCGGATGACCATCAGATAGGCGGCAAATCCCACCCAGCCCAGTGCGGCGATGACAACGAGCGCCTTGCCGGCTCTGATCAATCGGGAAGCGGCAGTTGCAGGGCGATAGGGATCAGTCAGCAGATCGTCCCCGCGATAGGCAAAGGGCGCGGTGTCCATGCCCAGTTCCGTTAGCTGATCCGCAAGCCGGAAGCCGTCGTCGCCCTGCTCGCTGTCCGCGTTGAACTGTTCTTCGCGTCTTAGGCCCACGTCACCAATTCCCCTTTGCAGGGCTGGACTGTAGCAGCTTTTTTGAATCCGCAAATGCCTATTTGCAACGGGTTGTTAACCGCAAGGCGATAGGATGAGAGCATGGCTTTTGAAGGCGGCAATCTGAATATGGCGCTGGCTGCGGCGGTGGGCGATGATGCCGCGCTGGTCCATGACCTGCGCCGCGCGTTCCTGGAAAGCGCCGATCGGCAGATCGATCTTCTTACCCGCGCGGGCGATGAGTCTGCCTGGCATCTGGCGCTCTGGCGCCTTCAGGGGTTGTGCGGCAGTTTCGGTGTGGTTCATATGATCGCGCTGATCGAGGAAGCGCAGCAGTGCGTGCCGGGAGACCCGAAGATAGTGCGACGTCTCCGGGCCGTGCTCGAGGTTCTGGCGGAAGACTGAAGGAGCCCTCGCGGCCTGTCCGGCCTACAGCCGCCCCTGTTTAGCCCCCTTGCATATCCCGCGTCTTGTTGCGAAGAATGCGGCCCCTGAACGATAACCGGGTTTCGCAACGTCTATGCCTCTAGCCGCGATTTTGTCCGCCATCGCGCCGTCGTCCGACCGGCCGAGCGTGCCGCGCGCGCAGCTCGTGTTCGCGGGGCAGACGCTGTTCGAATATCAGGCGCATCAGGCGTTTCAGGCAGGAGCAAGCCAGATATTTGTGATGGTTGAGGCCGTGACGCCGTTCTTCTCGCGCATGGTCGACAGGTTTGCCGAGGCTGGCGCCCAGGTTCATCTCATCCGCGACATGACCAGCCTCGTTCGACAACTCCCGCGAGAGAGCGATGTTCTGCTGTTCGCCGATGGCGCGGTGATCGATCAGAAATATGTGGCTGAGCTGGGGCAGACGGCGGGCAACGCGCTGCTGCTGGCGGAGGATGACAGCACCACGGCGCATATGGAGCGCGTCGATGCGCTGCATCGCTGGGCAGGGCTGGCGCGCGTATCGCCGGCCACCTTGTTCAACACGCTCGATCTGATCGGGGATTGGGACGTGGTGCTCACGCTGGTGCGTGCGGTCGTGCAAAGCGATCCCAAGCGGGTCGTGACGGCCGCCGGGGATATATCGGAAGGGCGTGTCGCGCTGGTCGACCGGCAGGAGGCGGCGGATCTGGTCGGCAGGTCGCTCGCCGCCGCACCGCTCAAGGGCAGCGCGGGTGCCGAGCATTATGTGCTGCAATGGCCGGCGCTGGCAATCGCGACGCGATTGTCACGGATGCAGGTCGGGTCCGCCTTTGTCGCAATGGCAGCTCTCGGGGTGGCCGCATTGGCGTTGCTCGCGATAGTTCCGGGATGGACGGTTGCTACGTTGATGCTGCTGGCGCTGGCGGTGGCGGTGGATGTCCTTGCGCGTCAGCTCGCGGCTATGGGGCAGCATGCCCCTTCGGCCAGGCACAGAATTTTGCTTCTCCCGTTGCTGGTCTCCCTTGGCATAGTGGGGCTTGGCTGGAGGCAGGGCAGCTTTTTCGAGGCTCTGTATCTGGGGATTATCATAGTCGTCACCGTGTTTTTGGCGGACAGACACGCTGTTTCCCGCCTGCCGCGCTGGGCATGGATGACGCCCGGTTCCGCCGTGGCTGTGCTCCTCGGCGGCGCGCTTGTTGGGCACTTCGGCGGCGCGCTGGGCTTGGCGGCCCTGCTGGGCCTGCTCTCGCTGGTGGCGATGCTGTTGATTGAAGACAGGTGATGGAGAACAGGCGCGGCTCTCAAAACCATTTTTCCATGGTTTAGCCTATCTTTACCGCGTTGCGTTAAGGTGCAGGCTTATGGATGCGCCAGCGCCGGATACCAGCCGGGCCACGCAAGATTGGCTGAGCGCCTTGCCCGCTGCATATGCCGGGGGCGAGAGCGATGTCGTGCGCGATGCGATTTTGCTGCAGCGCTGCTTCGACGGGCGGGAGATGCGCTGGAGCGATGCGCTGGTGGCGCGCACGCGGCGGCATATCGGCGGCTGCCTTGCGGCGACCGAAATCGCGCTGAGACTTGAGCTGGGCGCTGCGAGCCCCGAAATTGCGCTTCCGTCCGATCCGCTGTGCTGGCTGAGGGTGCAGCAGGATCCCGCGCTGCTCGGCTCCACGCTGCTCGCTCATATGAGAGACCGGGCGGCAATCGGCCTGATGGGGCAGGATCCGGCCCTTGGCGACATATCCCGTGACGATGCCGCGGAGGAAGCCATGCTGTTTCCCGACCGCGCGCAAGAGCTGCTCGCCGCCGTCACGCTCGGGCAGGGCGGCTGGAACGATGCCGGGCCGGATGACATGCCGCTGCGCGCGGACCTCCCGGCCGAGACGGTCCCCGAGCTGATCTGGATGGTGGGAGCGCTTCTTGCCGATGCGTTTGTCGCCGCAGGGCAATCGCCCGGCACGTGCATGGCCATAGATCGAGCCTGTTCGGTATTGCTCGCCCGGCACGATGAGCAGTCCATGCCTTTTGCCCAGGCGGCATTGTTCGCGCACCAGATGCGCGTCGCGGGCGCCGAGGAGGCGCATCTCCTCTATCTCTCCCGCCGCCGTCATGTGCTGGCGCTGCTTGCAATCGCGGCGGACCGGCTCGCTGTCGATTTGCCCTGCCTTGTGCGGCATGCCGTGGAAGCGAGCGAGCAGGCGCTGTTCACGCTGTGCCGCGCCGCCCATTTCCCGCGTGAGGTCGCCGTCCGGCTCGTGCTAGGGCGGAGGAGCATAGCGCGTGGGGTGGATGATTCGGTGCTGGTTCAATATGCTGATGCATATGACGGGATGACGCTCGACGCGGCGCAGGGCGCTGTGGCCGTGCTCGCCCTCTCGCCGCCTCTGCAGTCCAGGCTGTCCATGATACGGATGCGGAACGCCTGTCGTGGCCTCTGATGCGGCATTGAGCGATGTATCGCGGCTCCAGCTCGATACGGCGGATCGCATTCGCTCGGTCGATGACCCGATCCTGAAGTTGCAGCTGGCAGCGGGCGGAGCAGGGGATGGACGCATCGCCGTGCCGCAGATTGCCGCGGTCGCCCGGCTGGCGCGGCGGTTGAACATTCTGATTGCGCGCCCCCTGCTGATCGGCGGCAGGGATTATGACATCCGCCTCTGGGTGCGGGCGAAGCCGCTCAGTGATGGCGTCGAAATGTGTTTTTCCGAGTGGCAGGAAATGCCGCATATGCCGGCGAACGACGTCGCTGCGCAGCGGGCGGCCGAGATCGCGCTGGCGCCGGATGGCGCAGAATGGCGGACCGACGCATTGCTGCGCCTCACGCATATTGGCGCTGAGCTCGACTTCGCCACGGGCGGCGACGAGTTTTTCGAGGTTTTCCACGAAAACTCGGCACAATACCGGCCGCTGGCGGATGCAATGGCCGCACGCCGCGCCTTTTTCGGGCTGGAGGCGCTCGGCGGGAAGCCGGGAGCGGCGGGCAGGCTGGTGCAGCTTTCCGGCCAACCGTTGTTCGATGCCGACGGATCGTTTCTGGGCTATCGCGGCACGGCGGCTCTCGTTTCCGGTGATAGGGCGCGTGAGTCGTGGATTAAATACGGCCCGGTTTGCCCGCA
>CAZLTO010000046.1:0-8049 GCA_964562475.1 uncultured Sphingobium sp.
GCAAGACCATCACTCGCGATCCTCAATACGGGACCGAAGTGGTCAGCTGGACTGGATTCGCCTGTGTCTGGGCCGAGGTGAAGGACATCCTGCCATCGCGCGCCGAGCGCATGGCTGAACAGATCCAGATTGCGCGCCGGCCTGCCCGTATCCGCATCCGCTATCTTGCCGGCATTACCCCCGACATGCGGGTGATTATCGCGGGGCGCATCCACCAGATCATTGCCGGCCCCTCGATGATCGGGCGGCGCGAAGCCATCGAGCTGATGGTCGAAGAACTCTCGAGTGAAGGAGCCACGCCATGACCTTTAGGCTCAAAGGCGGCCCCGAACTGCTGCAATTGCTCGACCAGCTGCCCAAAAACCTCGAACGCAACGTCATCCGTGGCGGCCTGCGCGCAGGTGCCAAGGTGATCCAGCAGCAGGCCAAGGCCAATGTGCCGGTGAAGACCGGACAGCTGAAGCGCGCGATCGGGATCGGCACACGAACCGATGGCGCGAAGCTCTCCTCCTACGTCAAACTGCGGGGAAAAGGCTCCTATCTCGGGCTCTTCATCGAATATGGCGTCGCGCCGCACCTGATCTCGGTGTCGGACGCCGATAAGCCGGTTCGTGAGACCCGGCACGGCCCGCGTAAGGTCAGCATCGGCACGATGAACAAGATGCTGAAGCGCGGCAGCCTCAAGATCGGCGAGAATTTCGTCGGTCCTGTGGTCATGCACCCGGGGCACGCCGCCAAACCCTTCCTGCGCCCTGCGCTGGATCAGAAAGCCGAGGAAGCCGTCTCCGCCATGGGCGCCTACATCGCCCACCGGGTCCAGATTGGCGATCTCAAGGCGCCCGCGCTCGAGGTCGATGACGAATGAACGGCGTGATTGCGGTTCGCAGCCTCCTGGTGGGTGACTTGCGCGTCACGGCGCTTGTGCAGGCCGAGAGAATTGCCGCAGGCACCCTTCCGCAGGGCGCTGTGCTTCCCGCCATCGCCCTGATGAGCATCGGCAGCGTCGACCGGAACATCCTTGTCCCGGGGCCGAAGCGCCGGGTGACCGAACGGGTGCAGGTGACCGTGCTGGCGCGGGCCTATCCGGAGGCGAAGACCATAATTGCCGCCGTTCGCGCGGCAGCTGCTGACCGAATGCCCGCAATCGACGGGCTTAGCGACGTCACCGTTCAAACAGATTCCGCCGGTCCTGATTTCCTCGACGAGGAGACCGACATCCATATGCAGACGCAGGACTTCCGCGTCTCATTCAACGAGGCGCGCTGAGCCTCACCTTCATAAGGACCCATTGCCATGACCGTTCGGACTTCCGCCGGCACCACCTTGAAGGTGTCGGCCTCTACCCCTGCGACCTTCGATGCCACCGGCTACAATGCGCTCACCATGACCGTGGTCGGCGAAGTCTCCGACCTTGGCGAGTTCGGCCGCGAGTTCAATCTCGTCACCTTCAACCCCGTCGGCAGCCGTGGCGTGGTCAAGAAGAAGGGCAGCTTCAACCAGGGCACGATGACCATTCAGCTCGGTCTCGATACCGACGATGCCGGGCAGATCCTGCTGAAGTCCGCCTCGCTCTCGGACAGCGACCACAGCTTCCTCGTTACCACCCAGAACGGCGACAAGTACTACTTCCAGGCGCAGGTCATGAGCTTCAAGGTCAATGTCGGTTCGGTCGATCAGATCACCACCGCAACGGTGACCCTTGAGCTCACCACCAATTCCGCCGGTGTCGGTATCGTTGAGGTGCTGGCGCCTTAACGCCAAAACTCGCCGCTTGAATAGATTGGGCGGTGGTAGATGCCCTCATCTTTCAGCTGAGCCGCTGGTTTTGGGATGAAACTCTGGGCGTCCTTGTCATCGTCAAACAGAGCGAAGCCATTACGCCGAAGTGCCTTTGCAGCATCCTCTGCCTTCGCAAAATTCATGCGGTCGAAGATGTAGCTGGTGTCACCGAAGAAGACCACTTCAGCGCCATTTTCCTGCGGCAATATTACTGCCCAATTATGCTGCAGCATATCAACGATCTTGAACCAGAAACTGCTGGTCTCAACATCTAACACACTCCTCTGCATCAATATTCTCCGTCCTTCCCCCCATGCAAAGAGGCTTAACATTCATGTTTGACATTACCAAGCTTGCCGCCACCGAGACGTCGATCGTCGAACTGGTCGGCGGCGATGACGCCCCGCTTTACGACGACAAGGGCAAGCGGCTGACGATCACAGTCTATGGCCCCGGCACCAAGGTCTATCAGCGCGCGCAGCAGCGCCAGCAAAATCAGCTGATGGACAAGATCAAAAAGCGCGGGAAGATGGACCAGACGGCCGAGGAAAAGCTCGCCGAACAGGCCGACTTCCTCGCTGCCTGCACAGTCAGCTTCAACGGCTTTTCCTATCCGCCCGCCGAAAGCCTTGAAGGCCAGGAGCTGTTTCGCAAGGCCTATGCGGACCCCTCTATCGGCTTCATCGCCGCCCAGGTTGCTGCCCACATCAATGACTGGGCAAATTTTACGAAGAGCTCGGCAGAGAGCTGAGCCTCTACGTCCGGCAATTGGCGTGGCTCGGCACCGCGCCCAAGCCCCGCAGCAGCAGTAAAGGCCGCCCAGACCCCGATCCCGGACCACTGACCCGCATGCAGCGCATGGCAGTGGACGATCTCACACCGGACATGCCGCCGATCCGCACGCCCTGGATCATCGACCACCTGATGGATCTTGGGCCGAGCGAAGCCGGGGCTATGGGGCCGGTGCCGATCTCATGGGCATCAATCGATCACTGGCAGCGCTGTTCGGGACACGATCTCCCGCCCTGGACATCACGACTGCTGCGCCGCCTCTCGGTCGACTTTGTCGCCGAGACGGTGCGGGCCCGCGAACCCGATTGTCCGCCGCCATGGACGGCAACGTCCAGCCTCAACCGCGATGAAGTCTCCCGGAAAGTGACCAACGCCTTCCGGGCGCTCATGAGCTCGAAGGAGCCGAACCCATGAAGGCTGGCACCCTTGAGATTGAGCTCATCACCAATGTCGCGCGTCTCCAGAAGGAGATGGCTGACATGAAGCGGTCGGTGGCAAGCGCCATGGGGGATATCGCGGACTCCGCCTCGCGTGCGGACAAGGCGCTGGGCTCGGCAGGCGGCGGCGGTCTCACCCGTATGGGCGGCTCGGCCAAGCTTGCAGGGCATCAGGTCCAGAACCTCGTCTACCAGCTTAATGACATGGTCGTGGGTCTGTTCTCGGGCCAGAAGCCGATGACCGTCTTCATGCAGCAGGGCACACAAATCGCCCAGATCGGCATGCAGGCCGGTATGGGCATCGGCGGGATGGCCCGGGCGCTGGTTGGGCTTGCCGCAAGTTCAGCTGCCGCCGCGCTCACCAACCCTTATCTGTTGGCGGCTGCTGCTGCGGCAGCGTTGGCATTCGGCGCGTTCAAGATGTTCCAGTCCAGCGTCAAGCAGACCGGCGAGCTCGACAAATACGCCCAGAGCCTCGGTCTCACCAAGAAGGAGATGGAGAAGCTCGGACCCGTCGGGATCACCGTTGGCGATACCATGAAGGGTCTTTGGAAGACCGTCTCGGATGGGCTCAGCCTCGGCTCGGTGTTCTCGACCCTCAAGGACTGGGCAGTGACCGCGTTCGACGCGATCATGCAGGTCGGCAAATACGCCATCGCCTTCATCTACGCAGGCTGGGTCGGCGGGTTCGGCGCGATCAAGATTCTCTGGTCCTCGCTTCCCGGTGTGATCGGCGAAGCGGCCGTAGGCGCTGCCAACCTCGCGATCAGTGGCGTCGAGTTCATGGCGAACAAAGCTATCGCGGCCATCAACTGGTTGGTGGATCGGGTGAACCCGCTCCTCGACCGTGTTGGCCTCACGACGATCTCGCGCGTGGAGAGCGTTGCTCTGCCGCGCATGGAGAACAGCTTTGCCGGTTCGACCGCGCGCATGGCGGGCCAGATCCAGAGTGAGTTCTCAGCTGCCTTCGGCGATGCCATGATGATGATGGACAGTTTCTCGGCCAAGTGGCGTGAGAACACCATCGCTGCCGCCAAGGCCCGGCTTGCTGCCAAGGCTGACGAGATCCGGGGCGACAAGGCGGGCAAGACCGCCAAAGGCCCCAAGACCACCGAGGCGGAAAAGGCGCTCAAGGCCGCGCAGGATTTTGCCCGCAATCTCGAGCAGGAAACCGCCAAGATCGGCAAGACCCCGATCGAGATCAAGCGCATGGAAGTCGCCATGGCGGCCCTGAAGGCGCCGACGGACGAAGCGCGTATCGCGATCCTCGAGGCCGGCGATGCCTGGGAAAAGGCGACGAAGGCGCAGGCCGAGAAGGAGTTCATCCGCAATACGGTCGCCCCGCTTGAGCTCCAGGTCGAAATGCTTGGCAAATCGACCAAGGCGCAGGAACTGGCGAACCTTGAGGCCGAGAAAGAGCAGATCGTGCTCGAGCGCGGCGCAGCTGCCTGGGAGCGATACCGGGCTGCCAAGACGGCGCTCATCGAGCACGACATTCAGGTGAAGGAACAGGAACAGTTCCTCCAAAGCCTGGAAGACATGGTCTCGGCGACGCAGGCTGCTGCCAGCAACATGGCCGATGCCTTCGGTTCAGTCGGCGGCGCGATCGGCGGCATCACTGTGGAGATCACGCGCTTTGCCTCGGCCCAGGCAGCAGCTGCCAAGCGAGCCGCAGACGCGGAGCGCGAATACGGCAAGACCTCGTTCCAGTATGCTGACGCGCGTGCGGCGCAGGCTTCGGCCGAGATCAACCACTACGGGAACCTTGCGTCCGCAGCGAAGGGGTTCTTCGAGGAAGGCTCGGACGGCTACAAGGCGATGCTGGCGGCCGAGAAGGTCTTCCGCGCCTTCGAGCTGGCGATCGCGATCAAGAATGCTGCAGTGAAGATCGGCCTCATTGGTGCGCAGACTGCTGCCAAGGTCACCAGCGACACCGCCATGGCTGCCTCCGACACCGCACGCGCCGGGGTTGAACAGGGGAACTCGATCATCACGACCGGTATCAAGGCAGTTGAAGCGGTGGTGAACGCCATCCGCTCGCTGCCGTTCCCGCTCAACATCGCCGCAGGTGCTGTCACGGCCGGGGTGATCGCTTCGCTGGGTGTTGCCATCTCCGGAGCGTTCGGCGGCTCTGCCAAGCCGCCCGTCACCAACGACGGCACCGGCACGGTGTTCGGGGACAGCACGGCGAAGTCCGAGAGCCTTGCCAAGTCCATCGACCACCTGCGCGAGGTGGACACGCTAACCATGCGGTATTCCGCCGCGATGCTGGCTTCACTGAAGAACATCGAGGCCAATATCGGCGGGCTCACCAATCTCATTATCCGCACGGGTGGCTTTGATGCCTCGGCTGCGGGCGTCCAGACCGGGACCAAGGTGACAGGTATTCTCGGCGGTCTGACCTCAGCGCTCACCGGCGTCTCGAACTTCGTCGGTGGCAAGACCGGGTCGATGATCGGTGCGGGCATCGGCCTTGCCATTGCCGGGCCCATTGGTGCGGCGATTGGCTTCCTCGGTGCAAAGCTGCTCGGCGGTCTCGGCAAGATTCTGGGCAGCGTGGTCAATGCGCTCTTTGGCACCAAGACCAGCATTATCGGTCAAGGCATATACGGTGGCGCGCAGTCGCTGGGCTCAATCCTCTCCGGCGGCTTTAACGCGAGCTATTACACCGACATAAAGAAGACGAAGAAGTTCTTCGGGATCAGCGTCGGCTCGAGCTACTCGACGCAGTACGCTGCGGCGAGCGCGGAGCTCGAGCAGCAGTTCAGCCTGATCTTTTCGGGCTTCTATGACGCCATCTCGGCTGCAGCCGGGCCCTTGGGCATGTCACTGGATGCGGTGCAGTCGCGGCTCGCGGGCTTTGTCGTCAACATCGGCAAGATTGATCTGAAGGATCTTACCGGCGAGCAGATCCAGGAGAAGCTGACCGCGGTCTTCGGGGCTGCTGCCGACGGCATCGCGCGGGCAGCGATCCCGGGCCTCGAACAGTTCCAGAAGGTTGGGGAAGGCTATTTCGAGACGCTGGTCCGGGTCGCCTCCAGCATCGAGGCGGTGACCTCCTCGCTTTCCCTGCTCGGCACTTCGGTCGAGGGGCTAAGCCTTACGGCCAAGATGAATCTCTTCGACCTTTTCGGTTCGGCGAACGACATGGCGTCGGCTACCAGCGACTACTTCTCACTCTTTTACACCAAGGCCGAGCAGACCGCTGCGCTGACGGCGCAGATGACTCAAGTCTTCGGCAGCCTCGGTCTGACGCTTCCCGACAGCATCGCAGGCTTCCGCGCACTGGTCGACGCGCAGGACCTCAGCACCGAGGCCGGACGCGCGGCCTATGTTGCGCTGATCCAGCTGGCGCCTGCCTTTGCCGATCTGATCGGCGCGGCGCAGGATGCTGCCAGTGCAGCGGCCATTGTCGACGAGCGCCTTGGCCTCGAGCGCCAGCTGCTCGAACTTCAAGGCGACACAGCGGCCCTGCGCGCGCTCGACCTGGCCCAACTCGATGAAAGCAACCGGGCGTTGCAGGAACAGATCTGGGCGCTGCAGGACCAGCAAAAGGCCGCTGACGAAGCTGCCGCCGCTGCCGAGAAGCTCCGCTCGGCCTGGACGCAGATCACCGATGGCCTGCTCGCTGAAGTTGCCCGGATCCGTGGCAGCATGGATGGCGGCGCCAAGACATACGCACAGGCACTTTCCGAGTTCAACGCGGCAACGCTTGCGGCCCGCAGTGGTGATCAGGAAGCAGCCAAGTCGCTTCCTGGGCTCAGCCAGACGTTGCTCAATGCGGCCGCAGATGCTGCAACCTCCGCGCAGGATCTCGCTCGTATTCAGGGGCAGACGGCAGCTAGCCTCGAGCAGACGGTGGCGATCATCAATGCGATGGCTGGGCTGCCAGCCGATACTGCGGCGACTGTGGCGGCTTCGACCAGCCCCAGCTGGTGGGAGCAGTTTGCCTCCACCCAGACGGCAACAGCGACCACGTCGGCCAATGACAGCGCGACCGTGCTTATCGATGGGCTGGCATCGCTGAAACAGGAGCTCTCTGACCTGCGCGATGAACAGCGCATCGCCTCTGCTACCATCGCTTCCGGCACCAGCAAGACCGCTCGCATCCTCGAGCGGGTGACACCTGACGGTGATGCGCTGGCAGTGAGGACGGCGGCATGAAGCTGATCCGGCCAACCACACTGACCGATGCCATGCTGACCAGCAGCACGGCCCCTGAAAATGACTATGCTGTCTGGGCTTCCACCACGGCCTATGCAGTGGGCAGCAGGGTCATCCTGACATCCACGCACCGCAAGTACGAAGCCCTGGCTGCATCTACGGGCGTGAACCCGGCCACTGATCCGACCAAGTGGCTCGACTTGGGACCGACCAACCGCTGGGCCATGTTCGATGCCCGTGTCGGCACGGCAACCACCCGTACTAGCACGCTGCAGGTCGTGCTGGCCCCCGGGGCAACAGACGGCGTGGCACTGATCGATACTGATGCCGAAAGCGCCACTGTAACGCTCACCGTTTCCGGAACGCAGCTCTACAACAAGACCCAGAGTTTCAATGTCGGCGGCACAGCCATCGACAACTGGTTCTCATGGTTTTTTGAACCG
Organism: uncultured Sphingobium sp.; assembly: GCA_964562475.1. Classification (GTDB taxonomy): domain Bacteria; phylum Pseudomonadota; class Alphaproteobacteria; order Sphingomonadales; family Sphingomonadaceae; genus Sphingobium. The sequence continues at coordinate 7,616 of CAZLTO010000046.1, forward strand.
GTTGGGCGCAAATCGAGCCTGCTGTTCCTTGACGTGCCGGTTTACGAGAGCGGCGTTCTCTCGGTCACCATCGCCCGGGATAACCCGGCGGATATCGTTTCCTGCGGCACGCTTCTATTCGGTCGCCAGTTTACGCTTGGCGACACCGAGCATGGCGCGGACATTGGCATCATCGACTATTCACGCAAGGAAACCGACCAGTTCGGGGTGACCTCGGTGGTCGAGCGGGCCTTTGCCAAGCGCATGACCGCCCGCGTGGTCATGCAGACCAGCGCGATTGATGACGTCCACCGCAATCTTGCAGCACTGCGGGCTACACCGGTGCTGTGGATCGGCTCCGAGGGCTTCGAAAGCCTCACCGTCTACGGCTTCTACAAGGAGTTCTCGATCGACCTTGCCTACCCGACGGTCAGCTACTGCAGCCTGACCATCGA
>CAZLTO010000047.1:0-8028 GCA_964562475.1 uncultured Sphingobium sp.
GGCGGACCGTTTCCCGCGCCATGTGCTGCTGTGGCCGGTGCTGGTGCAGGGCGAGGGGGCGTCGGTGCAGGTCGCCAATTCGGTGCGCGGATTCAGCGCAATGCAGGAGGGCGGCACGATACCTCGCCCCGATCTGGTGATCGTCGCACGCGGCGGTGGCTCGATCGAGGATCTGTGGGCGTTCAACGAAGAGATCGCGGTGCGCGCGGTGGCGGAGTGCAGCATTCCGATCATTTCCGCCGTCGGGCATGAGACGGATACGACATTGTGCGACTATGCGGCGGATGTGCGCGCACCGACGCCGACCGCCGCTGCCGAGATGGCGGTGCCGGTGCGCGCCGAGCTGATGGCGGGCTTGACCGAGCTGGGCCTGCGCGCATCCCGCGCGACCCGGCGCAGCGTCGATCAGCGGCGCGAGCGGCTCTCGATGACCGTGCGGTTGCTCCCTAGCCCCGAAAACCTGCTTGCGCTTCAGCGCCAGCGCGCCGACGATCTGGGCGAGCGGCTGGGGCGGGGCTTGAGGCAGCGCGTGACGTTGGCGTGGCGGCAACTCTCCGAAGCGGGCGGTGCGCTGCGGCCGGCTTTATTAGCCCAGCGGGTTGGTCGGGAGCAGGCGCGGCTGGATGCGGTCCGCCTGAGGCCGGAGCTGGTCACGCGTGTCATCGCCCAACGGCGCGAGCGGCTGGATGCGACATGGCGGCTGGCGCTCTCGCTCGATCCGCGCAGGCCATTGGCACGAGGCTTCGCGCTGGTGACAGCGGGTGGCCGCGTGCTCGCCTCGGTGGCGGCTGCGCGGGCGGTAGGCGCAATGACGCTCACATTTCAGGACGGATCGCTTGATGTGGTTTCCGCGACAGGCGGGGTTGAGTTTACTGCCTCCGAGCGGCTATCATCGCCGTCGAAACCAGTGCGCAAATCCGCGCGCCCGGATATATCCTCCACCACGCAGCAGGATCTGTTCGGCGGCGGGGAAGAGAGAGACGATTGATGCTGATGCACGGCAAGGACCAGCCCGCGAAGCTGCACTATATGCCTTATAGTTTCCGGGTGCTGAGCTCGGGCGACTATGTGCTCTGTGCGGTGACGGGCGCGCGGATTCAGCTCGATGACCTGCGCTACTGGTCGATCGTGCGGCAGGAGGCCTATATCGACGCCGAGGCATCAACCCGGGCCGAGGTGAAATGGCGCAAGGAACAGGGCCTGCCCGCCTGAGCATCGGGATGGTCCTCCGGTATCTCGCCCTTTCGGCTGCCTTGGTGTTGGGCGCCTGTGTGAGCGCTCCACCCCCCTTATCCGTTCCGCCCCCACCGCATCCGATCGCGAAACCTGCGCGAACCGGCTTCACCCTCGAGGGCACGGCGCGACAGGGCGGGGTGCTGTATGGATATGCGCCATCCCTTGCCCGTGTCGTGACCATCGATGGCATGCGGGTGCCGGTGGCGGCGGACGGTCGCTTCCTGATCGCGTTTGACCGGGATGCGGCGTCTACCGCTACGCTGGATGCGGAACTGGCCGATGGCGCTCATGTGACCCAAACGCTCGCGGTTGCGCCGGGCGAGTGGCGGATCGAGAATGTCGATGCTTCGCCCACCGCCAATGTGCCGAGCGCGGAGTTTCAGGCGCGCAGGCCCATGGAGTTGGCGCGCATCGCCGCGTCTCGCGCGCTCAATCCGCAATCGAATGGCTGGCGGCAGGCATTCATCTGGCCGGTAAAGGGGCGGATTTCCGGTCTATTCGGATCGCAGCGCATCTACCGCGGCACGCCGGGCAGCTATCACAGTGGCGTCGATATCGTGGCAGCGACAGGCGCGCCCTTCGTCGCTCCCGCCGATGGAGTCGTCGTGCTGGCCGCGGTGGACGAGACCTTCACTCTGGAAGGGCATTTGCTGATCGTCGATCATGGCATGGGCCTCTCCAGCGCATTCCTGCATTGCGCCAGCCTTACGGTGAAAGAGGGCGATGTGGTACGGCAGGGCCAGTTGCTCGGCACCATTGGCGCGACCGGCCGGGCGACAGGCCCGCATCTGCACTGGGGTATGAAATGGCGCGACGCCCGACTCGATCCAGCCCGCTTCGCAGGCGCCATGCGCTAAATTCTATCCGTCATGCCCCCGTAACTACGGAGCTGGTTTTACGCAGTTTTACAAATTCGTGACATTTGTGCAACTGTTGTGGCGAAATCAACTCGCTCCGTGATCGCGCCGCTTTACAGGTCAGAAATATGAACGCCAAATAAACAACAGGGACGCACATGGCCAGCTGTCGGGCGCTTCGCTACCCGTTGTCGGACGGAAACGAAGTTAAAAATGGTCTTGCTGCGTTGCTAGTAGAAATGGAGCTGGCATCCGCCATCTCCTCCAGAGCAAGGGACTGGACTAGTGAAGAAAATCGAAATTGCAGCTCGGCTGCGTTGTGGCGCTGCGCCGGTCATTCTGGCGGCGGCGCTTGTTTCACCTGCTTTCGCGATCGCACAGGATCAACCGCAGGATGCTCAGGAAGCCGGCGTCGATCAGAATGTGATCATCGTCACCGGCTCGCGTATTCCCCAGGCCAATCTCGAATCCCCCGCGCCGGTTACGGTGGTTTCGGCGCAGGACATCAAGAGCCAGGGCACGACCCGCGTCGAGGATTTGCTGAACAGCCTGCCCTCCGTATTTGCGAGCCAGGCATCGACGCTTTCCAATGGCGCAGACGGCACAGCCTCGGTCGACCTTCGCGGTCTTGGCACGAGCCGCACCCTCACCCTCGTCAACGGTCGGCGCCTGTTGCCCGGCGATCCCAGCCCAACCAGCGGTTCGGCTGCGGACATCAACATCATCCCGGCTTCGATGCTGAAGCAGGTTGAGGTTCTCACCGGCGGCGCATCGGCTACCTATGGCGCGGATGCGGTCGCGGGCGTGGTGAACTTCATCATCGATCCCGATTTCACCGGCTTCCGTGTCGATGGGCAATACAGCCTTTATCAGCATAACAACCGCAACAAAACCATGCCCCCACTGCTTGATGCACGCGCTAATGCGGGTTTGTCCGGATATAGTTATCCCAAGGGCAGCGTGACCGACGGCGGCACGATCGACACGACGGTGTCTTTCGGCACCAAATTCGGCGCGGACGATCGCGGTCACATGATGGTCTATTTCGGCTATCGCAAGGTGAAGCCAATCCAGCAATCGCGCCGCGATTACAGCGCGTGCGTGTTGCAGAATAACGCAGGGGCGCCGAATGGTCCCCGTTGCGGCGGTTCGGCGACATCCGCCAACGGCAATGCGATCGTGTTCGACAATTTCGGCGGCACAAGCGCGACTTCGACCATCTACACCTTTGGGCCGGGTGGGGCGTTCAACAATTCCACGACGCTCTTCAATTTTGCGCCGACCAACTATTATCAGCGCAACGACGAGCGGTACACGGCGGGTCTGTTTGCCAATTACGAGGTGAACGACTCGATCAAGCCATACATGGAATTCATGTTCATGGATGACAGCACGAAGGCGCAGATCGCGCCGTCGGGCGATTTCGGCAACACGCTTACGATCAACTGCGATAACCCACTGATGTCCGCCGCACAAAGCGCGGTAATCTGTGACACTGAAAACCTGATCAACGGCTCTCTGGGCGGTTTCCCGCTCGCAGTCGGCGCTTCTTACAATCCCAATCCCGGCGCTGCGCCGATCAACTTCATCGACCCCACCACGGGCGCGACGTATAACAAGGCATTCTTCCAATTATTGCGCCGTAATGTTGAAGGCGGACCCCGTATCGCCGATCTTCAGCACACCAATTATCGTGCTGTGCTCGGCACCAAGGGCGATCTTGGCGATGCCTGGTCCTATGATGCCTATTATCAATATGGCCGGAGCAACTATACTCAGGTTTATCTGAACGAGTTCTCTGTCGCACGCCTCAATCATGCACTTGATGTTGTTACAGACTCCCGGGTCGGCAGTGCTACCTTCGGCCAGCCCGTTTGCCGCTCAGTGCTGACAGGCGCAGACCCCAACTGCGTTCCCTATAATGTATTTGGTGGCGTCGGCGCGGCGACTCCTGCGGCAATCAACTATCTGTCTGCCTCGGGTTTCCAGAAGGGCCATACGTCAGAGCAGGTGGCGAGCATCTCGTTCACAGGTGACCTCGATAAATATGGCGTTCGCACCCCTTGGGCTACCAATGGCGTGATGGTCAACGTGGGCGCAGAATGGCGCAGGGAAAGCCTCGACCTGCAAACGGACAATGCCTTCTCCACCGGGGATCTGACCGGTCAGGGTGGCGCAACATTGCCGCTCAAGGGCAGCTTCACTGTTTATGAATTCTTTGGAGAAGCGCATATTCCGCTGATCGAGGATGGTATCGTCAAGGATATGTCTCTCGATGGCGGCTATCGCCGGTCGCATTACAAGACCAGCGCGGGCAAGACATATAATACGGATACGTTCCGTATCGCGATGGATCTGGCGCCGATCAAGGATATCCGCTTCCGCGGCGCCTATAACCGCGCCGTCCGCGCACCGAATATCCAGGAACTGTTCGCAACCCCAACGGTGGGTCTGAGCGGCAGCACTGATCCCTGCGCGATCACGGTAACGGCAACAGATTATGGCTGTATCGCTCAGGGTCTTACGGTGGGTGCGAGCACGGTTGCCAATCCGGCGGGCCAGTATAATGGCCTCATCGGCGGCAATCCCAACCTGACACCGGAAAAGGCGACGACCAAGACCTTCGGTGTGGTGCTGCAACCCCGCTTCATCCCGCGCCTCGCGATGACGGTGGACTATTATGACATCAAGATCACCGATGCGATCAGCCCGCCCAATCAGGATGCGATCCTGAAGGACTGCGTCAGCAATGCAACTGCAACGTTCACGCCGCTGTCCTGCGGACTGGTGCATCGCGATCCTTCCGGTTCGATCTGGCTGACGCCTGGCGGGTATGTCGACAATATTCCGAACAATATCGGATCGACCCGCACTAAGGGAATCGAGGTCGGACTGTCTTATACGCAGCCGGTGGGCAGCTTCGGCAAGCTGAGCTTCTCGATGAACGGCACCTATCTCGACAAGTACAAGGTCGATAATGGCTATACGCAGCCTTATGACTGCGCCGGCCTTTATGGTCCGGTTTGCAGTGCGGGCGGCACCACCACCAGCGGTGCGCCGCTGCCGAAATGGCGGCACAAGCTGCGTACGACACTCGATACGCCGAGCGGCGTGAGCGTCTCGCTGCAATGGCGCTATGTCGGCAAGGTCAAGGCGGAAACGCTGGTCCCCAACCAGTCGCTTCAGGGCGCTTTTACCTTTGATCCCGGTCTGCACCTGAAGGCGGTCAGCTATTTCGATCTGATGACGAGCGTGACGATCGCCAAGCAGTACAAGTTCCGCCTTGGTGTGAACAACCTGTTTGACAAGCAGCCGCCGCTGGTCACATCGGGCAACGCGAACCGCGATGGCTCGAACCTGTGTCCGACCGGCCCGTGCAACGGCAACACCTATCCGGCGACCTATGATGCGCTGGGCCGGTATGTCTTTGCCGGTATCACGCTGGACTTCTAAGCCTGGCTAAGCAAACATGGGGCGGCTGGAATTTCCGGCCGCCCTTTGCTTTGCCCTGATGGGCAGGGCTGAATCGTGACTATATCTTTGAAAGGGATCACAAGGCTATGGCGAGTGCGCCCACACTAGATCCCAAAACCGCCGAGACGCTGCGTCAGGCGATCAGCATAGCACAGTCCGGCAATCTCGACCGCGCCTATTCCCTGGCACAGCAAGGTCTGTTGGGTGGCGGAGATGCGGTCGCGCTGCATGCCTTTCTCGGCATGATCAGGGCGCGGCAGGGCGATCCTGCTTCCGCTGCCGCCCATCTTCATCAGGCGCACAAGGCGCGGCCAATGGATGTGACGATCGCCTGCAACCTGATCTCGGTTTTGCTCGAGGCGGGGGACATGGCGGGTGCGTTGGCAGTAGCCACTGCGGAGCTGGCCTTTTCCGACCCGACCCTGCGGGTGGCGCGCTATCGGGGCTTTGCCGCGCAGTCACTCGAACGATTTGAGGATGCGGCCAAGGCCTATGAATATGTCATCGCGCGGGCGCCAGACGATTTTGAAAGCTGGAACAATCTGGGCAATGCCCGCGCCGGATTGGAAGATCATGCAGGCGCGGTTGCGGCGCTCGAACGGGCGCTGGCGCTTGACCCCGCTGCCGCCCCCACGCACCTCAATCTCGCCTCAGCGCTCAAGAATGCCGACAGATGGGACGAGGCGGAGCAGGTGCTGCAGAAGGCGGCGGAGAATTTCCCCGATGACGCGCGCCCGCTCCACGAGCTTTATGTCATGTTCAAGCAGGAGAACCGGCAAGAGGAGGCGCTACCTGTCATCGAGCAGGCGGTTGCGTGTGATCCGCACAACGCCAACCTCAACCTCAAGCTCGGCATCGAATATGGGATTGTGCGCAAATCTGCAGAGGCCGAAAAGGCATTTCGCCAGGCAATAGCCACCGAACCGCTTCTGTCCGACGCCTATCTCGGCCTTATTATTCAATATGAGCACAGCAACAGGGAAGAAGAATTTGCCCCGCTGATTGCGCTGGCCGAGCAGCATGGTGTGGAGCCGGGGGTGCTGGCGTTCATGCGCACGATGGAATTGCGCCGCGCCAAACGGTTTGAAGAGGCGCTGCAGTGTATTGCTCAAGTCCCGGAGGCGATCGAGCCGGAACGGACCACGCATATTCGCGCAACCTTGCTGGATCGGCTTGGCCGCACCGACGAGGCCTTTGCCGCGTTTGCTGCGGCCAACGGAATGCATCAGGAAAGCCCCACAGAACCGTTGCGCCGTGCGACGGAATTGCGCGAGGAGCTGGAGAACGAAATCCGGATGCTGACACCGGAATGGGTGGCGGGATGGACGAGTGTAAACCCGGCCCCGGAGCGGCCGGACCCGGTTTTCCTCGTCGGTTTTCCCCGATCCGGCACCACCCTGCTCGACACTATCTTGATGGGCCACCCCGATACCGTGGTGCTGGAGGAGCAGCCGCCGCTCAACCATGTGGACAAGGCGCTTGGCGGCTTGCAGGCGCTGGCCCAACTCGACGAGAATGCGATTATCGAGGCGCGGCGGCGCTATTTCGAGGAGGTGGAGAGCATTCACCCGCTGCCCGAAGGCGCGATGCTGATCGACAAGTCGCCACTGTTTCTGCACAAGGTTCCGCTGATTGCCCGGATATTCCCCAATGCGCGCTATATACTGGCGCTGCGCCATCCCTGCGATGTAATCCTCAGTTGTTTCATGAGCAATTTTCGCCTGAATACAGCTATGGCGAACTTTCTCGATCTGAAGGATGCCGCCGCTTTCTATGATCTGACCTTCCGCTATTGGGAACATGCCAGCGCGCTTTTCCCGGTCGATGCGATGACGATCGTCTACGAGCGGCTGGTTGAGGATGTGGCGGGAGAGGTGCGCCCACTGTTCGATTGGCTCGGGCTGGACTGGCGCGAGGAAGCGCTGGATCACCAAAGTACCGCCAAGGGCAGGGGACTCATCACCACCGCAAGCTATTCGCAGGTGACGGAACCGATCTACAAACGCGCGGCTGGTCGCTGGGAGCGCTATCGCGACTATCTCGATCCGATCGTTCCGGTGGTCCGGCCGTGGGTTGAGAAGTTCGGCTATAGTATTTGAGAGCAAAGCGGAAAGGGCCCCGGATTTCCGAGGCCCTTTTTCATTTCAGCGACATTAGATCATCCCGCACTCAACACCAGCCCGCCGTCACCCTCTCCGACCGTGATGGTCGATCCATCCGGCACTTGCCCTGAGAGGATCATCTCGGCGAGCGGGTCTTGCAGATATTTCTGCACCGCGCGCTTCAGCGGTCGCGCGCCGTAGACGGGGTCGTAGCCCACGCGGCCCAGCCACGCGCGCGCGCCGTCCGAGAGAACGAGCGTCACCTTGCGGTCCTTCAAGCGCTTCGCGACGCGGCCGACCTGAATGTCGACGATCGGTGCCATATGCTCGCTGCCCAGCCGGTGGAACAGGATGATCTC
>CAZLTO010000048.1:0-8022 GCA_964562475.1 uncultured Sphingobium sp.
CCTCTGGCGGGATGACGCTGTAGACCGCATGCTCCATCATCAGTACACGATTGGCCGCCGCAAGCGCGATTGCGCCGCCGGAGCCGCCCTCCCCCACAATCGCCGCGACCATCGGCACACCAAGCGCAAGGCATTGCTCCGTCGAGCGGGCGATCGCTTCCGCCTGGCCCCGCTCCTCGGCCTGCACGCCGGGAAAGGCGCCCGAGGTATCGACCAGTGTCACCACCGGAAGGCCGAATTTGTCCGCAAGCTGCATCAGCCGGATCGCCTTGCGATAGCCCTCTGGTTTGCCCATGCCGAAATTGTGACGGAGGCGGCTCTGGGTGTCGTCACCCTTTTCATGGCCGATCACCATCACCCGCCGCTTGCCGATTTTCGCGAAACCGCCGAGAATTGCCTGATCGTCGCCAAAGGCGCGGTCTCCGGCGAGCGGGATGAACTCGTCGAAGATGCCCGCGACATAATGCTTGAAATGCGGACGCCCTGGGTGACGCGCCACCTGCGTCTTCTGCCACGGGGTCAGCTTCGCATAGGTTTCCACGAGCATCCTGGCGGAGCGCTGTTGCAGCTTCGCGATTTCCGCATCGATATTGAGCTCGCCGGTCTCGGCGGTCTCGCGCAGCTCCTTGATGCGGGCATCGAGCGCGGCAATCGGCTTTTCAAAGTCGAGAAACGTAACCATGAGGACGCAGTTAGGGCCGCGAGCGCTTCAGGTCAACGAGCGGATGACGGCGATTGACCAGTTCGACCAGATGCCTGGCATCGACATGGGTGTAAATCTGCGTCGTTCCGATGTCGGCATGGCCGAGCATGGTCTGCAGCGCGCGCAGGTCCGCCCCGCCAGAGAGCAGGTGCGTCGCAAAGGCGTGGCGCAGCACATGCGGGCTGATGCGGCTCGGTTCTATTCCCGCCGCCGCGCCCAGTGCGCGCACCATCTGGAACAGGCGCACACGCGAGAGGTGAGACTTGCCCGAGGGGAAAAGCCACGGCTGGCTGGAGGGGACATGGCCCGCCCAGCGCGCGGCGGCGGCGCGCGCGCGATCCGAAACCGGCACCAGCCGCTCGCGCCCGCCCTTGCCCTTCAAAATCAGGAAAGGCCGGTCCGGGTGGATCGCATGGCGGGGCAACGACACCAGCTCGGTCGCGCGCAGGCCGGAGCCATAGAGAAGCTCCAGCAGCGCGAGCATCCTTATGTCCTGCATCGACGGATGTTCTTTCCCGGCACGCTCTTCCGCCACAGAAAACAGGCGCGTGACTTCCTCATGGCTCAAAATGCGCGGCAGCGGGCGGCGCTGGCCGGGCCGGGCAACGCCTTGCGCCGGGTTGTCAGGGCGCAATCCCTCCGCCTCCAGAAAGGCATAGAAACCGCGCAGGGCCGACAATTTGCGCGCGACGCTGGAGGGAGCAAGCTCTGCCCAGCGCTCGGCAAGGCCGCGCAATGCCTCCGCGTCCGCATGCTCAAGGCCACCTATATCCGCGCTCGCGGCCTCAAGGTCCGTGCGGTAGGCGAATATCGTATTGCTGGGCGCGCCACGCTCCGCGCTCAGCATTTCGAGATAGCGATCGATCAGCGGCGCATCGTTCGGGCTGGCCTGCGGGCGCTCGATGACGTCCGCCATGCCCGTTCAGCTCCGCATGATCGCTTCGGCGGCAATCATGCGCGCCTCGGGATCGAGCCCCACGCGATGCAGCGCCGAGACGATATGATAGAGATGCTCCGGCGCCATCCTGCTCCAGCCCGGCGCCTGCATGCCCACGGCGGCGAGGATCGCAACCGTGCCTTGCTCGCCCCTCGTCGCGGCGGCGGATATCGCCCGCGCCCAGCGCGTGCGCGCGATGAGGTCTATTCTGGCGCTTTCATTGGCGCTCGTCAGGCTCTGTCCGCCGATCCTCCCCAGCCCGGCCAGCGCCGCAACGGCCATCCGTCCGCGCGCGGACGCATCGGCATAGTCCTTCAGCCGCCCGGTATCGATCCGCACCACCATGCGCGGCGAGCCGACCGCCAGCATCGCCCAGCCATCCGTACCATCCGCTTCACCCAGCGCATCCGCTGCGCTGGCCCAGCGGAGCGCGCTGTTGTCATAGCCCGCACTCAGCATCGCGGCGAGGAGATGGCTGATATCGGCGCCGTTCACGTCCATCATCGGCAATGCCGCGGCGGCGCGGGATACCGAAAGCAGATTGACCAGATCCCAGCCATTCCCCGCCGACCACAGGGTCCGCATGCCAGCGAGCCTGTCCTCCGCATCGGCCCCGGCATAGGCTTCGCGCAGCGCCGCCAGCCGGTCCGCCAGCCCATCGGGCAGTTCCTCCTGTCCCTGAAAACCGGAATAGAAATCGACCAGCGCGCTGCTCGAGAACACCCCAAGCCTCGCGGCCGCCTCCACGCCCGGCAGGCGGATGGCTGGAGACAGCATCGGCGCGCGCGCCTGCCAAGCCCATACATGCGAACCCGCCTGCGCCATCAACGGGGCCGGGATGTCGACATTTGCGGCGGTCGCAAGGCCATAGCGCCACGCCGTAAGTTGGCTTACCCCGTCCCACTCGATCTTGACCGAGCGGCGGGAATTGGCCCCCGCGCCGACGATCTTCTCGGTAAGGCGATAGTCGATGCCGGTGACGTCGCCGCGCCGCTCCGTCTGGTTGAGGATCGCGCTCGCCCGGCCCTGCTCGGCGGCGAACGATGCGCACATCGCCTCCGCCATACGCCAGCCCGGCGTAGTGCTCGACGAAACCCCGCCCTGCTGGATCGAACACAGTCCGACGGGATCGGCGCTCGCCAGATAGGCCTGCATCGCGACCGCATAGAGCCGCTTGCTATACTGATCGCTATCCACGCTCTGCACCAGCAAACGTGCGGCATCGGCCTCGCCCATGCGTATCAGCATCCATGCGCGCTCCGCCACCCAGTCCGCACCATTGATGCCGTGCGGCGTATAGGTGTTCGAGAGCAGCGCGCGCCGCAGCAGGATCGCGCCCCAGCGGGACGCCAACGGCGCTTTCGTCTCGCGCAGCAACGTCGCGAGATACCCGCCCGATGCAGTGCCGAACGCATCGGCAGGCAGGCCGCCAGCCGAAGCCACCAGCGGCCCCACCTTGTCGAGCGAGCGATGCGCGCCCTCTGGCAGGTCATATTTCTTCTGCTGCTCAGCCAGTTCTTCCGGGGTGAGTTCTTCCTCCGCGACGGCATTGCCGACATCCGGCGGAATTGCGCTAGGCGGCGCTAGGTCCGAGAGGTCCAGTTGCAAACCGGGCTTGGGCGCCTGTCCGGCAGGGCCGGGCTGGTTCGGAGACCTGGGCTGTTGCGCGGGCTTTTCCGCCGCCGGTTCATCCGCGAAGCCGGGGGGCAGCAACGACGTCGGCGCGCGCCCCGCGATCAGCGGCACGGCAATGCTCAGCGCCAGCCCGCCAATCGCGGCGCCCGCCATCCAGCGCCAGTTGTGCTTGCCTCGCCACGCCATCGTCAGCGGCCGAGCTTGTCCGCCGCGATCGGCTTCTCGACACGGGTCAGCGGCTGTTCTCCGCCCTGATGCCATGCCCAGCCAAGGGCGGCGATAACGATGATAGCGAGCAGGATGCATCCCATCGGCACAGGGCTGCGGCGCCGGGGTGGTTCGCCAAAGCTGTTGGTTCGTCTGATTTTCATGATTCCGCCGGGCGGCTCCGCTTCATTAAACCTGAGTAATTTCGCTTTTGTGCATAAAGCAGATGGCTGTATAGCCGCGCCCAGCATGCAACAAAACAGCAAATCTCAGAAAGTGCAGGATGATCGCCCGATTGTGCTGATCGGCATGATGGGCGTCGGGAAATCGACCATCGGTCGCCGCCTCGCCGCGCGTCTTGGGCTGCCGTTCGTGGATGCGGATGAAGAGATCGCGCATGCGGCGGGGATGAGCATCCCCGATATTTTCGCGAAATATGGCGAGGCGGGCTTTCGCGACGGCGAGCGCCGGGTGATCGCGCGGCTGATCGAGGAAGGGCGCAAGGTGATCGCCACCGGCGGCGGCGCTTTCATGAACGAGGAAACCCGCGCGCTGATCCTCGACAAGGCCATCGCCATCTGGCTGGATGCGGACATCGACGTGCTGGTGGAGCGCGTATCCCGCCGCGAGGGCCGCCCGCTGCTTGCCGGCAAGGATCCGCGCACCGTGCTGACCGAGCTTTCGGCACTACGCAATCCGGTCTATGCACTCGCACCGATCCGCATCACCAGCGGCACAGGACCGCACGAGCAGGCGGTGGAAATGATTTTGGAGACGTTGGGCTTATGATCGTCGTTCCGGTTTCGCTGGGTGCGCGCAGCTACGACATCAGAATCGAGGACGGGCTGCTCGACCGGGCGGGCGAGCATCTTGCCCCTTATGCGCGTGGCGGACGGTTCGTGATGGTGACGGATGAGCATGTCGCAACGGCGCAGTTGAAGCGGCTGGAAAGCAGCCTCGCGGCATCCGGTATCGCGATCGATCCGATCATCCTGCCCCCCGGTGAAGGCACCAAGAGCTGGAACGGCCTTTCGACCCTGATGGACAGACTGCTGGAGTTGGGCGTAGAGCGCAAGGATGCTGTTCTGGCGCTGGGCGGCGGCGTGATCGGCGATCTGGTCGGCTTTGCCGCCGCGATCCTGAAGCGCGGCTGCCGCTTCATCCAGATCCCGACCACCTTGCTCTCACAGGTCGATAGCTCGGTCGGCGGCAAGACGGCGATCAACACGGCGGCGGGCAAGAACCTCGTAGGCGCATTCCACCAGCCCGTTCTGGTGCTGATCGACCCGACAACGCTCGATACGCTTGCCGAGCGCGAAGTGCGCGCGGGCTATGCGGAGGTCGTGAAATATGGCCTCATAGACCGGCCGGAATTCTTCGACTGGTGCGAAGCGCATGGCGCCGCGCTCCTCGAAGGTCATTCCGCCGCGCGGGCGCATGCGATCGAGATCAGCGTGCGCGCCAAGGCGGCCATCGTCGCGGAGGATGAGGAGGAAAAGACCGGGCGTCGCGCCCTCTTGAACCTCGGCCACACCTTCGGCCATGCGCTGGAGGCGGAAACCGGCTATTCCGACCGGCTGCTGCATGGCGAGGCGGTGGCGGCAGGCATTGCCTTGGCGTTCCGATTCTCGGCGGCGCAGGCGCTGTGCAGCGCGGAAGATGCCGCGCGGGTGACGGCCCATCTGCGTGCGTCCAACCTTCCCGCCAGTCTCAGGGATGCGGGCGTCAGCGCCAGTGGCGCTGCACTCGTCGCCCATATGCTGCATGACAAGAAGATGGAGGGCGGCACCCTGCCCTTCCTGCTCGCGCGCGGGATCGGGCAGACCTATCTCGACAAGACGGTCGATCTGAAAGCGGTGGCGGCGTTTCTGGATGGCGAGGAGCGCGCCTAAGCGCGCCAGTAGTTCCACGCCGCCCAAAGCCACGCGACGATCAACAGCGATCCGCCAATCGGCGTTATCGCGCCCAGCCAGCGCGGCGCGCCCAGCGCCATCAGATAGAGCGTGCCCGCGAAGATCGCCGCGCCAACGAGCATCATTATAGCCGGACCGCGCATGGTCTGCATCAGCGCCAACGCCGCAACCGAATGAATAAGCTGATACATGCCGCCGGTGCGCAGCCATTCCGCCGCCTGCGGCGAGGAAGCGCCATGCGCGCCAAACGCGCCTGCGGCTATCGCCAATGCAGCGCTCAGAGCCGCCAATAGCGCAATCATCAGGCCGCCTCTCCCTTGCGCGCGCCAGAAGCCTGCTCGGCGGCTTCGCACAGCGCCTCAAACGCTAACGCAATCGAAGGATGACGGGCGGGGTAATTTCTCGCGGCCTCGAATATCTCTATCCCCGGCCAAAAATCAGCATTTTCAGAGCCGCCAGCAAGATAGACGCGCAACGCATCCCGCGCCGCCCGCACCTTCTCGACCGATCGCCCAATGGCATGCCCCGTAACCAGTGCGGCAGAAGCCTGCCCCAAAGCGCAGGCGCGCGCCTCCATCCCTATTTCGGCGATCCGTCCGTCCGCATCGAGCACGACATCGACGATCACCCGGCTGCCGCAGGTCGGCGAGCGTCGATCCGAGGTAGCGTCGGGGTGATCGAGGCGCTTCTGCCCGGCCAGCGATGTCGCCAGACGCAATATCTCACGCGAATAGAGATGGGTTGTCATGGCTTGGTTCTAGACCATTTCCGCATGGTTTGAAACGCCTTCATCCCGCAGGCAAAGTGAGGCGCACAAGGAGTCCACCCATATCCTCGCTCTCAAGCAACTCCACCGAGCCGCGATAAATCTCCGCCACATCGCGCACGATGGCGAGCCCCAGCCCCGTGCCGGGTTTGCCGGTATCCAAACGCGCGCCGCGATCGAAAATATGCGCCCGTTCGGCAGCCGGAATGCCCGACCCGTCATCCTCGACATCGACCGAGACCGTGCGTCCGTCTGGCGAAGCAGAGACAGTCGCGAACACACTTCCGCCCCCATATTTGGCGGCATTTTCGATGAGATTTCCGAGCAATTCGTCCAGATCCTGCCGTTCGACCAGCACGACCGCGGCTTCATCGCCATCCATGTCGATCCGCACGTCAGGATAGAGGCGCGAGACGGCGCGCTCCACCGCCTGCAGGCTCTCCCACACATTGGCGCGGCTCTGCGCCATGCCGCGCCGCCCCACCGCACGGGCGCGGGCGAGGTGATGATCGACCTGCCGCCGCATCGTCGCCGCCTCGCGCATGATGCTCTCCTTGAGATCGGGCGCGTCGGCGGTGGCGGCGTTCATGATGACCGTGAGCGGCGTCTTGAGCGCATGCGCGAGGTTGCCAGCATGGGCGCGCGCCTCTTCGGCCTGCTGCTCGTTATGCGCGAGGAGCGCGTTCAACTCCTCGACCATCGGCAGAACCTCGTCCGGCACCGCCTCGGTGACGCGATTCTTCTCGCCGGCGCGCATCCTTACGATTTCGCGCCGCAAATCCCGCAAGGGCCGCAGACCATAGGCGCTCTGCAGGCTCGCCATGAGGAACAGCCCGATGCCGAGCAGACCGAAGCTCTTGACCAATGTGCTGCGCAATCCCCGTATCTGCGCATCAAGACCGGCGCGTGCCTGCGCCACCGCGAACACCCACTTATCCTTCGATCCGGGGAGGACGACCGGCCGCTCCATCACCCGCAAGCTCTCATCCGGGAACTGGTCGCTGTCGTAGGTGCGGAGCTTCGTATCTCTTCGGTCCACATCCAGCTTCAGCGCCCGATCCCACAGCGAGCGGGAGCGCCAGTCCTCATGCCCCCTGGCGCTGATCTGGTAGTAGAGCCCGCTATTGGGTTCGAGGAAGCGCTGGTCGGCGAGCGGACGGTTGAAAAACACCTCGCCATCCGGGCCGATCTCGGCAGAGGCGATCATCGCGGTGAGCGCATAGGCCATGCCGTCATCGAAATTGCGGGTGATCGCATCGCCCTGAAGCCGGTCGAGCGCAATACCGCCGCCGATCAGCATGACCGCGATCCACAGCGCGGCAATGCCCATCATGCGCCGACTGAGCGAGCCAGTCGATCGCACGGATGATTGGGGTATAGCGGGCTGCTTATCCGTCACGGGACGGGGTTATGACGCCACCGGCTCTTCAAGGCTATAGCCGAGACCACGGATGGTGGTGATGACATCTTGCCCCAGTTTCTTGCGAATCCTGGTAACGAACACCTCGATGGTATTGGAATCCCGGTCGAAATCCTGATCGTAGATATGCTCGATCAGCTCGGTGCGGCTGACGACCTTGCCCTTGTGGTGCAGAAGATAGAACAGCAGCTTATATTCCTGCGCGGTGAGCTTCACCGGCTCGCCGTTCAGCGTCACCTTGCCGGAGCGGGTATCGAGCCGCACGTCGCCCGCTGTGAGCTCGCTCGAAGCATTGCCCGAGGCGCGGCGGATTAGCGCGCGCAACCGCGCGATCAGTTCCTCGGACTGGAACGGCTTGGCGAGATAATCGTCCGCGCCAGCATCCAGCCCCGCCACCTTGTCTGACCAGCTGTCCCGCGCGGTGAGCACCAGCACCGGAAA
>CAZLTO010000049.1:0-3047 GCA_964562475.1 uncultured Sphingobium sp.
GCTCGGCTATTATGCCCGCGCGCGCAATCTGCTCGCCTGCGCGCGCACGGTTGCGGGGGAACATGAGGGCCGCTTCCCGGACTCCGAGGAAGAGCTGCGTGCGCTGCCCGGCGTCGGCACATACACAGCAGCAGCGATTGCGGCGATCGCTTATTCGCGGCGCGCGGTGGTGGTGGACGCGAATGTCGAGCGGGTGGTGTCGCGGCTGTTAGCGATAGAGACGCCCTTGCCCGTGTCTCGCCCCACAATCCGCCGGGCGACCGATGCGATTACGCCGGACTCCCGCGCGGGCGATTTCGCGCAGGCGATGATGGATCTGGGCGCGGGCGTCTGCACCGTCCGCGCGCCGCAATGCCTGCTCTGCCCGCTGCGCGAACAGTGCGCCGCGCATCGCGAGGGCCGTGCGGAGGGCTATCCGGTGAAGCCGCCCAAGGCCGCAAAGCCTCATCGCCATGGCAAGGTCTGGTGGCTGGAGCGTGCGGATGGGCATGTGTGGATCGAGCGGCGGGCGGACAAGCGCATGCTCGGCGGCATGGCGGGGCTTCCCACCAGCGAGTGGGACAAGCGCAATGCCGCGCCGGTCGCGCCGCCGCTGCCCGGTGGGTGGGTCGCTCTCAATCAGCCCGTCGATCATGTCTTCACCCATTTCCGCCTGACGCTCACGGTCGAGCGGCTGACAGTAGCGCGCAAGGCAGAGCCATCGTCAGCCGGCCAATGGTGGCCGCTTGAGCAGATCGGCGAGGCAGGGCTGCCAACGCTCTTTGCAAAGGTCGCGCGGGCTGTCATGAACGGCGACCATGACTGATCCCGCACCACCCTCCATTCTGGGCTTCTCCTCGTTCATGCTTGACCGCTGTGACGAGCTGCGCGCCGAACCCGCCTTGCTTGCGGAGTTGCTTGCCGATCCCGCCGCGCGCCAAATTCTCCTGCGCGGGCTGGACCCGGTGCCGGAGGGCGCTCATCTGGCGCGTGCGCCGCTCTCCCGTGATGCCCGGATCGAGGATCACATCCTGCTCGGCAAGGACGAGGCGGGCGCGCCGCTGTTCGTTGCATTCGGTCAGGGCGGGTTGCCGCATGGCTCCCAGTTCCCTCCGCATGTCCGCGCGATGGCGGCGGAACTGTCTCCCGAGGAGTTGAGTCTATACGGCTGCGCGCGCAGCCTGGTCGACTGGCATGCGCGGCATGGCTTTTGCGCGGTGTGCGGCGCGCGAACGGAGCCGTTCCGCGCCGGGTGGGGCAGGCGTTGCGGGGCATGCGGGGCGGAGCATTTCCCACGTGTCGACCCGGTCGTCATCATGCTGGCCGAGCATGACGGGCGCGTGCTTGTGGGCCGCCAGTCGCGTTTTCCGGCGGGCTTTTATTCCGCGCTTGCCGGATTTGTCGAGCCGGGCGAGACGCTGGAAGGGGCGGTGGCGCGAGAGCTGTATGAAGAGGCAGGCATCCGCGTCCGCACTGTCCGCTATGTGATGAGCCAGCCCTGGCCGTTCCCGTCGTCATTGATGATCGCATGCACGGCGGAGGCGGAGGACGATGTCCTGCGCCTCGACGAAAAGGAGCTGGAGCACGCCTTCTGGGCCAGCGCGGACGATGTGCGCGCGGCTATGGCCGGTGACTCCTCCGCGCCGTTCGTCGCCCCGCCGCCCTTGGCCGTCGCGCATCATCTGTTGCGGCATTGGGTAGAGTCTGTTTGATCCGAAACGCGCTCGCTGCGCTGCGTTTCGGATGATCGGCACCGGCCCTCTCCCCCACCCGACCTCCCATAGCATATCCTGTTGGGTGGTCGGGTGGGGGAGAGGGCCGGTGCCGAAATCAAAATTCGCCCTACCGCGAATTTTGACAAAGGAATCCCTTGGCAGTGCGCGGCTTTGCCCGTTATGGCCGTCATGAAACCATAATCAGGAACCCTCTTAATGCTCTCTCTCGCCCAGGCTCAGGACCGCGCCCAGTCTCTTGTCGATGCGGCGCGGAAAGCAGGGGCGGACGCGGCGGACGCGCTCTATGTCTGCAATGCCTCGACCGGGGTTTCGGTCCGCCTCGGCGAGATGGAGGATATAGAGCAGTCGGAAGGCGAGGAGATCGGTCTGCGCATCTTCGTCGGCAGCCGCTCGGCCACCGTGTCCGCGTCCGATCTGGAACGGGACTCGCTTGGCGCGCTGGTCGATCGCTGCCTCGCGATGGCGCGCGAGGCGCCGGAAGACCCTTACTCCACGCTGGCCCCGCAAGAGCTGTTGATGAAGGCGAAACCGCCCGCTCTCGACATTGTCGACAAGGCAGCGCCCGACCCCGCTGCCTTGAAGGAGCGCGCGCTCGCCGTCGAGGATGCCGCCCGCTCGGTCCCCGGCATCACCAACAGCGAGGGAGGCGGCGCGAGCATGAGCCATAGCCAGATCGCGCTTGCGACCAGTCATGGCTTCGCGGGTAGCTATGCCGCCACCACGCACGGCACATGGGCGAGTGTGCTGGCGGGCGAGGGCGCGAATATGCAGCGCGATTATGCAAGCCACAGCACGCGACATCTGGAAGACCTCGAAGACGCGGAGGATGTCGGCAGACGCGCGGGCCACCGCGCCATCGCTCGGCTGGGCGCGGCCAAGATCAAGGGCGGGCCGATGCCGGTGGTCTTCGATCCACGCGTCGGCGGCAGCATTGTCGGTCATCTTGTCGGCGCGATTGCGGGTTCCGCGATCACCCGGCGGTCGAGCTTTTTGCTGGAGGATCTGGGCAAGCAACTGTTCGACAGCGGAGTGACGATTGTCGATGATCCGTTGGTGAAGCGCGGCCTGCGCTCCCGCCCCTTCGACGGCGAGGGGCTGGAAACCCGCAAGACCGCACTGATTGACAAGGGCGTGCTCACCGGCTGGCTGCTCGACAGCGCCTCGGCCAAGCAGCTGGGCGAGAAGCCCACCGGCCATGCCAGCCGCGGCACCAGCGGCGCGCCGGGCGTTTCCGTCACCAATGTCGCATTGTTGCCGGGAAGCTGCTCGGCAGGCGATCTGATGCACGGCATCGCGCGCATAGCCACGCAGCACGTCATTGCTGAAATAACT
>CAZLTO010000049.1:3057-8011 GCA_964562475.1 uncultured Sphingobium sp.
TGCCCGTCATCCCGCGCGGCATCTATGTGACCGAGCTGATTGGCATGGGCGTCAACCCGGTGACGGGCGATTACAGCCGGGGCGCATCGGGCTTCCTGATCGAGAACGGCGCGGTGTCTCATGCCGTGACCGAGATCACGATCGCGGGGAATTTGAAGGATATGTTCGCGGCGCTCACCCCCGCGAACGATCTCCAGTTCCGCTACGCGATCAACACGCCCACGCTGCGGATCGACGGGATGACGGTCGCCGGTGGCTGAGGCGAAACTTCGCGCCATCATCGATGCGGTCAGCGAAGCCGCCGATCATGCGCTGGAGCTGTGGGCGGGCGGCGCAACGCAAGTGAAGCGCTGGGAGAAGGAGCCAGGCCAGCCGGTGTGCGAGGCCGATCTCTCCGTAAACCGCATGCTGCACGAGGCATTGGGCCGCATTGATGCTGAGGCGGGCTGGCTTTCGGAAGAGACGGCGGACAACGCGGCGCGGCTCTCGGCGCAGCGGCTGTGGGTGGTCGATCCCATCGACGGCACCAAGGATTATCTGGCGGGCAAGCGGGGCTGGTCGGTTTCGGTCGCGCTGGTCGAGCAGGGGCGGCCGGTGATCGCCGTGCTCGCAGCCCCCGCGCGCAACGAGCTGTGGATCGCGCGGGCGGGCGAGGGCGCGCAGCGTAACGGCCATGCGATCCGCGCCAGCGCGCGGGTGCGTCTTGCCGGGGCGCGCGTGCCCGCCGATGCGCTGCCCAGGGCGGACAGTGATTTGTCGCCGGTCCATCGGCCCAACAGCATCGCGCTCCGCATGGCGATGGTGGCGGCGGACGAGGCGGATCTTGTCGCCGGTCTGCGCTGGGGCGGCGAGTGGGATATTGCCGCCGCCGCGCTGATCGCCAGCGAGGCGGGCGCGGCGGTGAGCGATGCCATCGGCAGGCCGATTCTCTTCAACCAGCCCGATCCTGTGACGCTGGGCGTGCTCTGCTGTGCACCGGGGATACGCGATGCCGCGGTAAAGCGACTTTCGGAACGCGCCCGAAGAATGCAGGCGGAGCGGGACTAACTCACCCCCTCAGCAAAAACACCGCATGCTCGGCGAACAGGTTGGCGTTGGCAGGGCGCGTCGGGTGGCCTTTGTTCAAAAACCACTGGCCCTCGATGCTCCAGCCCTGCTCCTTTGCCAGCGCGCGGAAATCGTCGATGGTGAGGTGGTGGATGTTGGGCGTGTCGTACCAGCGCTCCGGCAGCAGCTTGGTCACCGGCATGCGCCCGCCGAACGCCAGCGACGCCCGCACCCGCCAGTGCGCGAAATTGGGAAAGCTGACGAACGCGCGGGCGGCGATCCGCAGCAGCGCCTTCATCGCAAGATCCGGCCGCCGCGTCGTCTGGAGCGTCTGGCTGAGGATCGCATAGTCGAAGCTGTTGTCCGGGTAATAGCCGAGATCGGTATCGGCATCGCCCTGGATGACGGAGAGGCCGCGCGCCACACAGTCCGCGACATTGGCGGGGTCGATCTCCAGCCCGCGCGCATCGCAGCCGCGCTCCGTTTCGAGTGCGGCGAGCAATGCGCCGTCGCCACAGCCGATGTCGAGCACCCGCGTGCCGGGGCGGACATTCCCGGCGATCAGCGCCAGATCGGGCCGCAGGGATGCCAGCGTCGCGCCGTTCATCCGACGAATCCCCTGATCACGCGATCGAGTTCCGGCACGTCGAGCAGGAAGCTGTCATGGCCGAACGGCGCGGAGAGCTCGACGAAGCTCACGGGTGCGCCTGCGGCGTTCAACGCATGCGCGATCTTGCGCGATTCGGGCGTGGGATAGAGCCAGTCGCTGTCGAAGCTCACCAGGCAATAGCGCGATTTCGTGCCCGCGAACACATCCGCCAGCCTGCCTCCATGATCCTCGGCGAGGTCGAAATAGCTCATCGCCTTGGTGATATAGAGATAGGAGTTGGCGTCGAAGCGGCTTGTGAAGGTCGCACCCTGATGCCTGAGGTAGCTCTCCACCTCGAAGTCTGCGTCGAAACCGAAGGTCTTTGCCGCGCGGTCCTGCAACCGCCGCCCGAACTTCTCGTGCATGCTCTCTTCGGAAAGATAGGTGATGTGCGCGGCCATCCGTGCGACCGCGAGGCCCGCGTCCGGCGCCTTGCCGGTGCCGTAATATTCGCCGCCCTGCCAATCGGGGTCGGCCATGATCGCCTGCCGCCCGACCTCCTGAAAGGCGATGTTCTGCGCCGGCATCGCTGCCGTGGCGGCGATCACCATCACGCGGTCGATCCGCCCCGGCCAGTTGGCCGCGAGGCTCATCGCCTGCATCCCGCCCATCGAGCCGCCGACGACCGCATGGAGCCGCTCGACGCCAAGCAGATCGAGCAGCGCGACCTGCGCGCGGACCATGTCGCGGATGGTGATGACCGGAAAGCGCAACGCATAGGGCGCGCCGTCCGCCGCAAGGCTCGCAGGCCCGGTCGATCCCATGCAGCCACCCAGCACATTGGCGCAGATGACGAGATAGCGGTCGGTGTCGATCGGCTTGCCGGGGCCGATGGTCCGGCTCCACCAGCCGGGCTTGCCGGTGATCGGGTGGCTGCTGGCTACAAACTGGTCGCCGCTGGTCGCGTGGCAGACGAGGATGGCGTTGCTGCGCTCGGCATTCAACGCGCCATAGGTCTCGTAGGCGATTTCCACGCCATCCAGCACCGCGCCGCCATCGAGCTTGAGCGGTGCGGAGAGTGTCACGCGCCGGTCAAGGCCGAAGCGGGCATCGTCTGGCTGGGCATGCGCGTCCATAGGCGGATGGCGCTAGGATGCTTGGGCGGCTGTTGTCAATCGCGGGCAGTCAATATGCGTCTCATCAATGCTTTTGCGGATGATCCTCCAGCCAGCGGGCCAGTTCGGAAAATCCCAACGGCATCTCGAAATGGAGGCCGATCATGCCGTCGCGCACCCAGCGCACGGTGGCGCTGCGCGCGGGTAGCCCCTCCACCCGGGCGACGACATGGTCGTCGGTCTTCGCCTCGTCCACCGTTTCCATGCACAGGCCGTGGAGCGAGATGTTGACGAGTTCGCCGGTAAGATTCGGTCCCTTTTCGGGCTGAAGATGCACATGCGCGGAGGCGAGAAAGCGCGGAGAGCGCGGCAGCTTGCGCAATACGCTGCGCTGCGGGCGGCCCTGAAGCATGTCGGATACGTCGACCGGCTCGTCGAACTCGATACCCGCCGCATGATCGCCGACCCAGCGCACCGTGCCGGTCACCACCTTGTCGGAGCGCAGCTCGATGGTGATCTTCTGGCCCCGTTCCACCTCGTGATAGATGTCGAGCTTGGCGCCCTCGCGCGACATGTTGCGCACGAGGCAGAGCTGATCCTGCCCGTCCACCACCGCGCGGCCGACCTTGAGCACCGTCACATGGCGCTGCGATCCGTGGCGGCGATCCTGGTCGGCCTGGCTGTCCGCGGAGGTTTCGGTCGATCCTTCCTTGTTAATCTTTTGATGGAGCATATTCATTCCCGCCATGATGTCAGAACGCAACGCCTGAGCGCTTGTTGGCATAATAGGCCATAAGACTGATTTCGGCGTTTCCGGATTTGTTTAATGCCGCGTTAGGGATGAAAGTCACCCTGTGGCAGTGAGTTGTCCGTTTATGAGGGCTTTGCGGCGCGGGCCGATGGCGCTAAGGCGGCGCGATGAGCGCAACTGATCCAAATGTCCGCCCGACGCCCAAGAGCTGGATTTCCGCGATTGCCCCTTATGTGCCGGGCAAGGCGGCGGATGGATCAGGCAAGCCCGTGATCAAGCTCTCCGCCAACGAGAACCCGCTCGGCACCAGCGCAGCGACCCGCGCCGCGTTCGCGCAGGCGAGCGCGGACCTTGCCACTTATCCCGATCCCGGCGCGGCCAAACTGCGCGAGGCGATCGCCGCGCACCATGACCTCGATCCCGCGCGCGTCATATATGGCACCGGCTCGGACGAGCTGCTCCACATCGCCGCGAGCGCCTATGCCGGACCGGGCGACGAGATCGTCTATGTCCGCTACGGCTTCTCGGTCTACGACATCGCGGCGCGGCGTGTGGGCGCGGTCCCCGTGGTCGCGGCGGATCGGGACTATGGCACCGATGTCGACGCGATCCTTGCCAGCGTGACCGAGAAGACCCGTGTGGTGTTCGTCGCCAATCCCAACAACCCGACCGGTACTTTCTCCCCCCGTGCCGAGATCGCCCGGTTGCACGCGGGGCTGCGCGCGGACATATTGCTGGTGATCGATCAGGCCTATGCCGAATATCTGGAGGCGGAGGAAGACGACGGCGCGCTGGCGCTGGCTAGAGCCGCGCCCAATGTGCTCATCACCCGCACCTTCTCGAAGATTTATGGCTTGGCCGCGGAGCGGATCGGCTGGGGCTATGCGAGCGCCGAGATCATCGAGGCGCTGCACCGCATCCGCGCGCCGTTCAATTTGACCACGGCGGGACAGGCGGCGGCAGCGGCGGCGATCGCGGACACGGATTGGGTCGAGCAAAGCCGCGCGCATAACCATCAATGGCGGCAGTATCTCTGCGACGAGGTCGCCGCGCTCGGCAATTTCGGGCTGTCCTTCGTGCCGAGCAGCGCCAATTTCGTGTTGCTGCTGTTTCAGGGTGCGCTAACGGCGCAAGCGGCGTTTGAAGGGCTGATGCAGGCGGGCTACGCCACCCGTTGGCTGCCGGGTCAGGGGCTACCCAATGCGCTGCGTATCACCATCGGCACGGAGGCGCACATGCGCGACATCGCACGGCTCTTAAGGGAGATGGCGGAGGGGTAGGCCTTTTCTCTGCCGTCATCCCCGCGAAAGCGGGGATCCAGTCAGTCCAACGGATCGAATCCGAAGTCCACCGCCAGGTCGCGCCAATCCCGATTGCCCTGTTCCATCAGACCGAGCTTCCAAGCCCGGCGCCACTTTTTAATCCGCTTTTCGCGCAAAATTGCAGCTTCCC
>CAZLTO010000050.1:0-7802 GCA_964562475.1 uncultured Sphingobium sp.
GAGCATTTTGGCGCACTCTTCCGCGTCGTCGAGGCTGTCGCGGCTGGTGAAGCGGCTGGGCATCATTACGCACCACACCCGGTCTGGCCCAAGCGCATCGACGGCGACGGCGGCGGAAAGCGCGCTGTCGATCCCGCCCGAAAGCCCCAGCACCACGCCGGGGAAGCGGTTGCGGTTCACATAATCGCGCAAGCCCATAATCATCGCGGAGTAGACATCCTCGGGGTATGGCGCGAGCGATGCGATCTCGCCGGGGACGCAGGCCCAGCCGCTTGCGCTTTCTTCCCAGCGGGTGAGGCGCAATTCCTCGCGCCAGTCCGCCATCTGGTGCGCGAGCGAGCCATCGCCATTGAGCACGAACGACGCGCCATCGAACGCCAGTTCGTCCTGCCCGCCGACGCGGTTCAAATACGCGATCGGCAGGCCGGTCTCGCGCACACGCGCCGCACACACCTGCGCCACGCGGCGCTCGTCCTTGTCGATCTCATAGGGGCTGCCATTGGGGCTGATCAGCAGTTGCGCGCCGCGCTCTTTCAGGTGCGCACAGACGAACGGAAACCAGACATCCTCGCAGATCGGCACGCCGATCTTCAGCCCACGAAACGCGATCGGCTCGGGCAGCGGGCCAGGCGCGAACAGGCGCTTCTCATCGAAGGTGCCGTAATTGGGCAGTTCGCGCTTCTGCCGCACCGCCCTGATCTCGCCACCGTCGAGCAACGCTACGCAGTTGAACAGCGCGCCCTGATTGGCGATCACGGTGCCGACCAGCATCGCCGGGCCGCCGTCCGCCGTCGCCTGCATGAGCCGGAGCAATTCCTCTCCGGCGCGCTCCACCAGCGCCGGTTTCAGCACCAGATCCTCCGGCGGATAGCCAATGAGCTGCAATTCGGGGAAAACGATGAGGTCCGCGCCTTGCGCCGCCGCTTGGGCACGCCACTCCAGCATCGCATCCGCATTGCCGGTGAGGTCGCCGACGGATTGGGTGGCCTGCGCGAGCGCGATGGTAAGAGACTGCGTCATGCACCCGCCCGTAGAGTATTTTTCTGCTCGGCAAAAGCCTTGCCCTTTACGGATCGCCCGCTAAAGGGCAGGCATATTGCGCGTCACGGGACTGTAACGAGGGGCCTTCCATGAAATTGATGACCGGCAACAGCAACCGACCCCTCGCCGAGGCGATTGCCGATTATCTCGAAATGCCGCTTACCAACGCGTCTGTGCGCCGCTTCGCCGACGAGGAGGTGTTCGTCGAGGTGCACGAGAATGTGCGCGGCGAGGATGTGTTCCTGATCCAGTCGACCAGCTTCCCGACCAACGACAATCTGATGGAGCTGCTGATCTGCATCGACGCGCTGCGCCGCGCGTCGGCCAAGCGGATCACGGCGGTGCTGCCCTATTTCGGCTATGCGCGGCAGGATCGCAA
The DNA here is from genome assembly GCA_964562475.1 of uncultured Sphingobium sp. Lineage (GTDB taxonomy): Bacteria > Pseudomonadota > Alphaproteobacteria > Sphingomonadales > Sphingomonadaceae > Sphingobium. The sequence goes on from CAZLTO010000050.1 coordinate 1,421, forward strand.
ACCCGGCCCGCGCACACCGATTTCCGCCAAGCTGGTGGCGAACCTGATCACGGTGGCGGGGGCGGACCGCGTATTGTGCGTCGATCTTCACGCCGGGCAGATCCAGGGCTTTTTTGACATCCCGACCGACAATCTCTTCGCCGCGCCGGTTATGTCCGCCGATATTCAGGCGCGTTTCGCCGGCAAGAACATCATGGTCGTCTCGCCGGACGTCGGCGGCGTGGTGCGCGCCCGCGCGCTGGCGAAACGGCTCGACAACGCCCCGCTCGCCATTGTCGACAAACGGCGCGAGCGGGCGGGCGAATCGGAGGTGATGAACATCATCGGCGATGTGAAGGGCCGCTTCTGCGTGCTGATCGACGACATCGTCGATTCGGCGGGCACCTTGTGCAACGCGGCTTCCGCGCTCAGGGCAGCGGGCGCGGAGGATGTCGTCGCCTATGTGAGCCACGGCGTGCTTTCGGGCGGCGCGGTCGCGCGGGTCGAGGCGTCACAGCTGCTGGAACTGGTGATTACCGACTCGATTCTCGGTTCAGATGCCGTGCGCGAGAGCAGTAGGGTCCGCCACTTGCCGATCGCGCCGCTGCTCGGCGAGGCGATCAAGCGGATCAGCGACGAAAGCTCGGTCAGCTCGCTGTTCGATTAGAATTTGATCCCCTCACGGGGAGTGGGCCGGCGCCAAATATCCGAAACGCTGCAAAGCAGCCTGTTTCGGATCAATCAGCTAACCCGCGGGGACCAGCACCAGCGGCAGCGCCAGCATCAGCGCGAGGCAGGCGGCGGCGCGCATCTTGCCGTTCATGAAATCCGAGAGCGGATAGAGCCGCCACAGCGCCGGACAGGCGAAGAAACTGGCGATGAACAGCCCGGTCGAGATCGTTTCGCCCAGATGGCGCGACAAATCCATCTGCGCGGCGAGGCCGCCCAGAAAGCTTCCAATACAGATGATCCAGGCAAGCGCGGCCATTGGGGTTCTCCGTCCGTGGATAAAAACGACCGCGCGCCGGTAAACTTTATCCCCTTGCGCCCGCCTGCGGACTTGCCCAAGGAAGACGCATGAGCTTTTCCGACGATCTTGCCCTTGCCCACCTGCTTGCCGATGCAGCGGGAAACGCCATCCGCCCGTTCTTCCGCGCCCGTTACGATACGGAGTTCAAGTCCGACGCATCGCCCGTCACCGAGGCCGACAAGGCGGCGGAGGCCGCGATCCGCGCGATCCTCGAAAAAGAACGGCCCAATGACGGCATCATCGGCGAGGAATATGGCGCGACGCGCGAGGATGCCGAGCGGGTGTGGATCCTCGACCCGATCGACGGCACAAGGAGCTTTATCGCGGGAAGGCCGATCTTCGGCTCTCTGATCGCGCTCTCTCAAGGAGGCTGGCCGGTGCTCGGCATCATCGACCAGCCGATCGCGCGCGAACGCTGGGCGGGCGTGGCGGGGCGCGGCACGACTTATAACGGGAAACCCGCCAAGACCCGCGCCTGCCGCGAGTTAAGCCAAGCGATCCTCGCCAGCACCGCGCCGCAACTGTTCCCCAGCTGCACGGGTGAGCATTTCTCGCTCCTCGCGCGTGATTGCCGCGACACGCTCTGGGGCGGGGATTGCTATAATTACGCGCTGGTGGCCAGTGGTCATGTCGACATCGTGGTGGAGGCGGGGCTGAAGCTGCACGACATCGCCGCTTTAGTGCCCGTGGTTGAAGGCGCGGGCGGGCGCATGTGCGACTGGTCAGGCGACCCGCTGACCGACGCCAGCGACGGCAAGGTCATCGCGCTCGGCGACCCCGCGCGGCTCGACGATGTGCTGGAGGCATTGAACGCCGGGCATGAGGGGCATTGAGTGAGAGGGTTGTCAATTTTGGCCTAAGCGGAAGGAATGTCTGTGAGCGAACGAAAGCGTCAGTTTTTACAGCGCCTGGAAAATAGAAGTGAGGCCGGTGTCCGAGAAGACCTAGAACTGAGGCGCTACGGGGGTGATCATATCGGATGGGCAAAGCTTTGGCTGGCAGATTTGGAGCAGGAGCGAGCAACAGCATTAACCGCTTCCAACGAGGAGCTAATCCGCTCACAGGCTGCCGCTACATCTGCTCGAATGCAAGCAGAAGCCGCAAAAGAATCTAACCGTATTGCATCGGAGGCCAACATCATCGCGCGTGAAGCGCGAGACAAGGCTCAGACGGCGAATGTCATTGCGACGCTGGCTATGATCTTCGCCATAATTGTAGGAATAATCAGTGCCATTACTTCACTAGCTTCAAACAGAGCTACTTGCCATGAACAGCGACTTCATCCTTGCCTTCCCGCGCCTGTCCCCCTATAGGCGCGCCTTCGTCCGGCTTGCCGGATGATTCTTAAGTGCCGCGATTTCCGAGTCGGCGGGTGTTCCACCCACCTCGAAATCGCTCTTGATGGGGCGAGCAGGCTAATAGGGCTGCCTTGTTCGTCCGCAACCGTCAAAGGCTTCGCGCCTATAGCAAGGAGACGAAAATGCCCAAGCTCAAGACCAAGAGCGGTGTGAAGAAGCGCTTCAAATTCACCGCGACCGGCAAAGTGAAGCATGGCGTCGCTGGCAAGCGGCACCGCCTCATCAGCCACAACGCCAAATATATCCGTCAGAACCGTGGCACTTCCGTGCTGTCCGAAGCCGACGTCGCGCACGTCCGCCTCTGGGCGCCCTACGGCCTCAAGTAAGGAGTAGAGAGATATGGCACGCGTCAAACGGGGTGTTACCACCCGCGCCAAGCACAAGAACATCTTGGAGCAGGCGAAAGGCTTTTATGGCCGGAGGAAGAATACGATCCGCATCGCCCGTCAGGCCGTCGAAAAGGCCGGGCAATATGCGTATCGCGACCGCAAGGTAAAGAAGCGGAACTTCCGCGCGCTGTGGATTCAGCGCATCAACGCCGCCGTGCGCATGGAGGGCCTCACCTACGGCCAGTTCATGCACGGCCTCAAGCTCGCAGGCGTCGAACTGGACCGCAAAGTTCTCGCCGACATCGCGATGCACGAGGGCGAGGCGTTCAAGGGCATTGTGGCGCAGGCCCGCGCCGCGCTGCCTGCGGCCTGATCTGCACTAAAGGACATCGAAAGGGCGTCGGGGGCAACTCCGGCGCCCTTTTTCATGGGGTGCGGCCATTAACCCTCTGCCGGTGTTGACCGGGGCGGCGATGCTGTGCAGATCAGGCGTGGAAACCGCATGCGGCCGAGGAGGCGTATCTGAAATACCGCACCGATATAGACGGGCTGCGCGCCATCGCCGTGATGGCTGTGGTCATCTTCCATGCCGGGATCGAACGACTGGCGGGTGGATACCTCGGCGTCGATGTGTTCTACGTCATTTCCGGCTTCCTGATTACCTCTATAATCATGCACGAAATCGAGGCTGGCGAATTCAGTCTCATGGGCTTCTATCGGCGCCGTATCGTGAGGATTTTGCCCGCGCTGTTCGCTATGCTGGCGGCGGTATTGGCGGTGGCCTGCCTGGTGGCGATGCCCCCCGACATTGCCGCCATCGGGAAATCCAGCGCGGCGGCGGCGGGCTTCATCGCCAATATGCACTTCTGGCAGACTACGGGGTATTTCGACACCGCCGCCGAGGCTGCGCCACTGCTCCACACCTGGTCGCTGGGTGTTGAGGAGCAATTCTATATATTGTTCCCGCTGCTGCTGATCGTTCTGGCCCGCAAAAGACTGAAGACGATATGGGGATTGTGCCTGTTGTGCGCGGCGTCCTTCGCACTGGCCTTGTGGTTTGGGTCGTGGGAGAACGGGTCCGACTTTTATCTCCTGCCCGCGCGGGCCTGGCAGCTGGGCCTTGGCGCGCTCGTCGCCACCGGTTTCTTTCCGAAGGCCGCAAAACCGGTGTCTGGCATCGTCGCGGGCGTCGGGCTTGTCATGCTGTGCGTATCTTTCTTCCTCGATATGCAATTCAGCGCCTGGGCCGCCGTGCTCCCGTCATTCGGCGCCGCATTCATGATTGCCTATAGCGAGGGAAGCCTTGTCCACCGCTTGCTCGCCTTGCCGATTCTTCGGTGGCTGGGCGCGATCTCCTATTCGCTCTATCTCTGGCACTGGCCGATCATCACCTATTACCGGATGTTCTACGGACTGGATCTCCAGCCCATCGAGGAAGCGGGCCTGATTGCCGGATCGATCGGCGTTGCAGCACTATCCTATTATCTGGTCGAGCAGCCGTTCTTGCGTCGCCTCCGGTCTGCCGACGCTCGCAAGACAGTAGCCGTTGGCGGACTGGCGTTGATCGGCATGGTGTGCGCGTCATTGCTGGTCGCGACGCGCAGCGAGGCGTGGCGCAGTATCCCGGCGGAGGCGATAAAGGTCGCGGATTATGTGACCTATGCCGATAGCCCCGCCTTCATGGCCCAGAGCCGTAAGGGGCCGTGTCAGGTCTATACGCTGGCGCAACCCTATAAGCCCGATCTTTGCGCGCCTCTCTTGCCCGGCAAGATCAACGTCGCGCTGATCGGCGACAGCCATGCGGCGCATTACTGGCGATCGCTGGTCGACCGCTTCCCCCATGCGAACATCATGCAGGCGACGGGCGCGGGCTGCGCGATGCTGCTCGATTCCGTCGGCTTGAAGCATTGCGCGGCGGTGCATCGCTTTGCCTATGGCGCGATGCTGGCGCGCGGCCACATCAGTCATGTCATTCTCGCCGAACGCTGGACGCCGGGGCAGATACCGCAGCTCAGGAAAACAGTGGCGTATTTCCATTCGCGCGGGATCGGCGTGACGATTATCGGCCCTGTGGCGGAATATGACGCGCGCTTCCCGATCGCACTTGGCCGGGCGATGGAAACCGGGAACGCAAGCGACGTCGATCGCTTCCGACGCAACGAGATCGCCCGGACGGATGCGCTGGTGCGCGCGGCGGCGCTGGCGTCTGGCGCGGCTTATTATTCAGTCTATCAGGCCGAGTGCGCGCGCAACACATGCGCCTATACCAACCCGCATGACGGCGCTCCCCTTCATTTCGACTATGGCCATGTGACGAAATCCGGCGCCGATTATCTGCTGAGGGGGCTGCGGCTGCCGGTTGGCTGAGCAGTTTGCGGGCGGCGTGTGGCGGGCGATACGCGCGACCGCCCTTTTCCTTTGCTGCAAATTGGGGTAGCGCGCGCGCATGAGCGAAGTAACTGCACTGAAGGCCGGGTTACTGGCCGACATCGAGAAAGCCCATACGCTGGCCCAAGTCGAGGAGTTGCGCGTCGGCGCGCTCGGCAAATCCGGCGTCGTGACGGCACTGCTGAAGACGCTGGGCGGCATGTCGCCCGAGGAACGGCTCGCAAAAGGTCCGCCGATCCAGGATTTGCGCGAGAGCGTGGCGGCGGCGATTGCGGACAGGAAGGCGGCGCTGGAGGCGGCGGAGCTCAATGCGCGCCTCGCCTCCGAGCGGCTGGACATGACATTACCCGCTGAGGCCGCGCCACAGGGCAGCGTGCACCCGGTCTCTCAGGTGATGGACGAGCTGGCGGAAATCTTCGCCGATCTGGGCTTCGCGGTCGCCACCGGCCCGGAGATCGAGGACGACTGGCGTAACTTCACCGCGCTCAATATCCCGGAGACGCACCCCGCCCGCGCAATGCATGACACCTTCTATTTCCCGGACAAGGACGCGGAAGGCCGCGATATGTTGCTGCGCACGCATACCTCGCCGGTGCAGATCCGCACCATGACGTCAAACCCGCCGCCGATCCGCATCATCGCGCCGGGCCGGGTCTATCGTTCGGACTCGGACGCCACGCACACGCCGATGTTCCACCAGATCGAGGGGCTGGTGATCGACAAGGGCATCCATCTGGGGCATCTCAAATGGACGCTGGAGACATTTTTGAAGGCGTTCTTCGAGCGCGACGACATTACGCTGCGGCTCCGCCCCAGCTATTTCCCGTTCACCGAGCCTTCGGTCGAGGTCGATGTCGGCTATAGCATCGAAAAGGGCCAGCGCGTAATCGGCGGCAGCGGCGATGCGCCCGGCGGCGGCTGGATGGAGGTCTTGGGTTCCGGCATGGTCCACCGCAAGGTGATCGAAAATTGCGGGCTGGACCCGGACGAGTGGCAGGGCTTTGCCTTCGGCACCGGGGTCGACCGGCTGGCGATGCTCAAATATGGCATGAACGACCTGCGGGCCTTCTTTGACGGCGACCTGCGCTGGCTGCGGCATTATGGGTTCAGCGCCTTGGATGTGCCCACGCTTTCCGGGGGAGTCGGCGCATGAAGTTCACACTGAGCTGGCTCAAGGAGCATCTGGAGACGGACGCGAGCCTCGAAACGATCCTCCAAGCGCTGAACGATATCGGCCTTGAGGTGGAAGGCGATCCGGTCGGCGCGGTCGAGTACGCCGGCTTCTTCGATCCGGTCAA
>CAZLTO010000051.1:0-7757 GCA_964562475.1 uncultured Sphingobium sp.
TGGCCGATATGCGGCTTCTCGGTCTCGATCCACAGCAGATCAGCGCCGTTCTGGAGCGAGATGATGCTGTCGAGCACGCAGCGGTCCTCTCCCGTGCCAGCGCGGAACTGGAACAGGTTGGAAGGCAGGCGCTTCGGCTTCATCAGCTTGCCGTCGCGGGTGATCAGCACGTCGCCGTGGGTGATGTCCGAGGGCGAAACCTCGTCGCAGTCGAGGAAGCTGTTATACTGGTCGCCAATGTCGCCCTTTTCCTTGACGTAGGCGATCTGCTTGGTGAGGCCGGCGCCCAGGGAGTCGGTGCGGGCAACGATGATGCCATCGTCAACGCCCAGCTCGAGGAAGGCGTAACGGACCGCGCGGATCTTCGCGAGGAAGTCCTCATGCGGAACGGTGACCTTGCCGTCCTGGTGGCCGCACTGCTTCTCGTCAGAAACCTGGTTCTCGATCTGGATGCAGCAGGCGCCCGCCTCGATGAACTTCTTGGCGAGGAGATAAGTCGCCTCGGCGTTGCCGAAACCGGCGTCGATATCGGCGATGATCGGAACCACATGGGTCTCGTAATTGTCGATCGCGTGCTCGATCTGCTTGGCCTTCACCTGATCGCCCGCTTCGCGCGCGGCGTCGAGGTCACGGAACATCATGCCCAGCTCCCGCGCGTCGGCCTGCTTGAGGAAGGTGTACAGCTCCTCGATCAGATCGGCGACCGAAGTCTTCTCATGCATCGACTGATCGGGCAGCGGGCCGAATTCGCTCCTCAGCGCGGCGACCATCGCGCCGGCGAGGTGGAGGTAGGGCGGCTGGGTGGGCGCGAAATGCTCCTTGTTCGAAATGGGTTTCTGCTGACCGATGAGGCCGTGCCAGCAGCCGAGCGACTGGGTGTAATTGGCCGGGTCGGCATCATAGGCGGCCATGTCCTCGCGCATGATCTTCGCGGTGTATTTCGCGATGTCGAGGCCGGTATTGAAGCGGTTCTGCAGCTTCATGCGCGCGGCGGACTCGGCGCTGATGCCGTTCCACGGAGCGCCGTTGCTGGTGATCAGGCTCCCTGCCTTGGCGATAGTCTCTTGGTAGGACATGATTGCCTCCTCGATAAAAGTTGAGATCTGGGGGCGAATCGCTGCCCTTGAGCGCAATGATGCGCCGCAACATGAAGGCGCGCCATAAATCTTGTCAAAAAATATAGCAATATGGTCGGATATGGCGTAGTAAATGCTGTAAATTTGTAAATATATTTACAAGGTGTCTTCCTATGGCTGATCGTAAAATTCTTGCAGGGCATGCGGTGCGACGGCTGCGGCGCACCTCCGGGCTGACTCAGGTGGCGCTGGCCGACGCGCTGGAAATTTCACCCAGCTATCTGAATCTCATCGAAAAAAATCAGCGGCCTCTCTCCGCTTCTCTGATGCTGCGGCTTGCCGAGCGGTTCGATTTCGATCCCCGCATCTTGGGCGGCGATGCCCCCGGCGGCGGATTGGAAGGCTTGCGACGCAGGCTCGCCGATCCGCTTTTTGCCGACCTCGGCATCGACAGGGCCGAGATCGAGGAGTGGCTGGCCGCCGCTCCGGGGGGTGTCGAGGCGTTCGCACGTGCGTTCGACAGGATGGGCGAGGGCGGCGGTGGTGGCGGAGGAGCGCCGTCATCATCGGTGGAAGCCTTGCCGGTGATGAAGGTGCGGCGCGAGATCGAGCGCTGGCGCAATCACTTCCCCGATCTCGATGTTCAGGCGGAAGCGCTGGCGGACGACCTGCGCATCGCGACGGGCGATCTCTACAGCGGTCTTGCCGAACGGCTGCGGCAAAAACACCAGATCGCGATCCGCATCCTGCCTACCGACGTGATGCCGGATCATGTCCGCAGGCTCGATCTGCATGCGCGCCAGTTGCAACTCTCCGAGATGCTGGACTCCGCATCGCGCAGCTTTCACGCCGCGTTCCTGATCGCCGAACTCGAAGCGCAGGGCGAAATCGATGCGCTGGTGAGCGGCGCGGACCTTGTCGATCGTCATGCCGAGCGTCTGTTTCGGCGGCACCTCACCAGCTATTTCGCGGCGGCGGTGATGATGCCCTATGAGCGGTTTCTGCGCGCGTGCGAGGCGAGCGGATATGATCCGCTACTCCTGCAACGCCGCTTCGGCGCGGGCTATGAGCAGGTCGCGCACCGGCTGACGACGCTTCAGCGGGTGGGGGCGCGGGGTTTGCCCTTCTTCATGGTGCGGATCGACCGCGCGGGGCAATCCTCCAAGCGTTATGCGGGCGCGTCCGCCGCGCCGATGGTTGAGTCCGACAATCGCTGCCCGCTCTGGGCGATCCACAGCGCCTTCGACCGCCCGTCCGAAATCGTTCCCCAGCTTCTGGAGCTGGAGGACGGCGAGCGCTGGTTCACTTTGAACCGCACGGTGGCGGGACAAAGCGCAGGGCTGAGGGCCGGGCAGGCCATTTTCTCGATCGCGCTCGGCCTGAGGGCGGATTATGCCCGCCCGCTGCTGCATGCGCGCGGGGTGGATCTCGAAAAAGGCGACGCCCAGCAGATCGGTCTTGGCTGCGTCTCCTGCACGAGACCCACATGCGCGCAACGCAGCGCCCCACCGAGGGGGCGCACCCTGCGCTTCAACGAGCGCGAGCGCGGGCTGACGCCGTTCGAGTTCGTGGGGGATTGAGGGGGTAGGCGACTGCGACCAGCGTGCGGAATTCTCCACGCTCGGCTCATTGTCGGGGCGAGCCATTGGCTTGAGTGCGTCAGGGCGACCAGAGCATCGTGCCAAAAAGTGGGAACCGGTTTTTGGCAATAAGCGATGCGACAACAAATAATTATAGCGCGTGTCCTGCGTCAGATTTAACGCAGCACGACTAGTGATGGATGATGGACACAAGATAGCCAGGACAAGCATCAGTCACCTCGACTGTTGCGGAGAGCTGAGCGGAAAGTGCATTCACGATCCCGGTTCCCAGGCCGGGCGCACCACTCGGGTGATCAGTTTGGATTCCGATCCCATCGTCGGCAACGGTCAAAATCCACCCATCGCTTGTCTTGTGAAACCCGACCTTGATTACCCCCTTCGCATCGGTCGGATAGGCATGTTTGAGCGCGTTGATAACAAGCTCGGTGACAATAAGACCCAGGCTGACGGACCTCTCGGCGGTGGTGGTGCTGTCATCCACATCGACAATCAGGGACAACTGATCCTGATCGGCGATCATGGAAGCCCCGATGCTGGCGCAGAGCTCTGTAAAATAGGGCCGCAGCGCCACCTCACCTGTGGCGCTGGACGCGAGCTGGCGTTGGAGCGTAGCGATTGACATGACACGATGATGCGCGTCGCGAAGGTGGGCCCGGGTCTCTTCCGACTGGACGCTGCGCACGCGCTGCATGAGCACGCTGGCGATGATTTGCAGGCTGTTGGCGACGCGGTGGTTCAGTTCATGCACCAGCAGGCGCTTCTCTTCTACCAGCGTATCGTTGGTGCGCTTGGCCTGACGGGCCTCCGTAACGTCGATCACCGCGATGACAAGGCGCAGGGCTTCGTCGTCATGATCGAGAACATGGGCGTTGATGATGAGCTGCCGTATAGGTTTGCCCGTGCGTTTCAGATCCAACTCATACGCATCAATCGCGGCACTGCCCGCGGCTGTCGCCATCAACAACGATCTTAATTGCGGTGTGTCCCACTCGCCATTGCCCAGCGCAAAAAGGCTTTTTCCGACGACGCTGGCGAAGTCGATTGAAAAACTGCTGCAGAACGAATGGCTGGCAGCCTGAACGACAAGCCGCTCGTTCAACAGGATCAGCGGGGTGCTGGACGACATAACGAGCGCCATTCCCAGGCTGCTCGATGATTCGGGATTGATAGGCGTAAAGAATTCCACGGCCAAAGCCTTCGGAAACCGGAGACTCGCGGTGCGAAAGTCATACCCGGCGCTCACTCGTTCATCGGTTCTACCGGCGAACACGGAAGAAAGCAGGGCTTACCACAGATAGTCGCAAAGCACACTACTCTAAATATTGGCTGGTGGAAGGGTGGCGGCTCAGACATGCGAACAAAATCCGCTTTGCCGCCACCAGTGCGATTGTAAAAAATTCCGTCACTGTTCAACAAATATTCGTGATTTTGCGCGATAGCTTCTAGCCTGTCGGGAAATCTTACAGCCGGGCCTCCCGTCCGGCGAGTTTCTCCCGCAAAGGTGACGCGCAGGCATGGTTCGGATCTTCAAACATTATGTGCCGCATGCGGTGCTGCTGCTGGGCGTGCTGGATTTCATCCTGCTCGTCTGCTCGGCCGAAGCCGCCTGGGTGATCCGCGCCCGCCAGATCGGCATGGATGTGGACTATGTGCTCAATCGCGCCGGTCCGCTGCTGAGCTTCGCATTCGCGTTGCAGGCGGCGATGGTGGGGGTCGGCGTCTATGGCACGGAAGCGCTGCAATCGCTGCGCTACTCGCTGGCGCGGTTGCTGGTGGCGATTTCGCTCGGCGTGATCCTCTATAGCGTGCTGCACTTTCTGTTCCCGGGCATCACCCTGTGGCGCTCCAACACGCTCTACGCGATGCTGATAGCCACCGTAGCGCTGATCGCCGCGCGCCTGCTGCTGGGCACGATGTTCGGCGGCGAGGTGTTCCGCAGGCGGATCATTGTGCTGGGCGCCGGAAGCCGCGCCGACCGCATCCGCCAACTCGAGCGGCGACCGGGCGCGAGCTTCTACGTCGTCAGCTATATCGGCATGAGCGATGGCGAGCATGTCATTGCCGAAGCAATCGCCCGCAAGGCGATCCACAATCTTTCCGAATATGTCGTGCGCCTCGGCGCCAGCGAGGTGATCCTCGCGTTGCAGGAGCGGCGCAAGGCGGTGCCGATGGACGATCTGCTGCGGATCAAGACCACTGGCGTGCATGTCAACGATTTCTCGACCTTTCTGGAACGCGAGACGGGTCGGGTCGATTTGGACAGCGTCAACCCGAGCTGGCTCATCTTTTCGGACGGTTTTTCCTCCGGTCGCCGCCTGTCGAGCTTTGGCAAAAGGCTGTTCGATCTCTCTGTCAGCGCGATCCTTCTGATGCTCACCGCACCGCTGATCGCGCTCGCGGCCATCGCCGTGAAGCTCGACAGCGCTGGCCCAGCCTTCTACCGCCAGAAGCGCGTCGGCCTCTACGGCCAGGAGTTCGAGATCGTCAAGCTGCGCACTATGCGCGAGGACGCCGAGGTAGACGGGCAGGCGCAGTGGGCCGAGAAGGACGATCCGCGTATCACGCGGCTCGGCTACTGGCTGCGCAAGCTCAGGATCGACGAGTTGCCGCAATGTTGGGTGGTGCTGAAGGGCGAGATGAGCTTTGTCGGACCGCGTCCGGAGCGGTTGCAATTCGTGAAGGAACTGGAGAAGGATCTCCGCTTCTACGCGGAGCGCCACATGGTGAAGCCCGGCATCACCGGCTGGGCGCAGATCAACTATCCTTATGGCGCGTCGCTCGACGATGCGCGCCACAAGCTCGAATATGATCTATATTACGCCAAGAACTACACGCCGTTTCTCGACATCCTGATCCTGTTGCAGACGATGCGTGTGATCCTCTGGCACGACGGCGCGCGCTGAGGGATGCTGCAATGAACGCGCCGCTCGAATTTATCGGCAACTGGGGGCATATGCTCGCCGCCGGGCTGTTTGCGGCCTTGAGCATCTGGACCAGCCGCCGCTTCGCGGAGGAACGGGCGGGCAAGCTGCTGGTCGCAGCGCTGGCGCTCACCGCGACATGGTTGCTCTCGGTGGCGTTTGGCGGGGTTGAGCGGCTTGAGAGCGGTGTCGCGGAATCCCTGCGCAACTGCGGCTGGCTGGTATGCCTGTTCGTGCTGCCGGACCGGTTCGGCAGGCAGGCATCGCGTCAGGCGCAGGGCGCGCGGCCGCTCTATCTGATCCTGACGCTGCTGCTGGTTGCCCAATGCGGCGTCGATATCCTGACGACGCTCGCGGCGTCTGAAGACGCCGTCTGGAGCGGCATAAGCGAGAGCGCGATCGTGCTGCGCATATTGTGGGTGATCGGCGCACTGCTGCTCACCCAGCGCATCTATGCCGCGAGCGACGCGGCGGTGCGCGCCCGGATCGCGCCGGTGGCGGCGGCGCTGACGGCGATGTGGGGCTATGACCTCATCCTCTATGGCGCAGCGTTCCTCGATCAAGGCGCGCTGGTCAGCCTGCTCTATGCACTGCGCGGCCTCAACATGGCGGCGCTCGCTCCAGTGATCGCGCTCTCGTCGCGCACGGTGAACGATGCCGTCATGGCGCCGTCGCGCACTTTGGCGTGGCGCGGGCTCAGCATTCTGGCGGGGCTGCTGCTGTCTTTGCTGCTCCTCTCGGCGTTACTGGCGCTCGATCATCTGTCGAACCCGGCGATGAGGGCGCTGACGACCGGCATTTTGTTCCTTATCGTTGCTGGCGGCCTGCTGTTCGTGCCGGCCACCCGCCTGCATCGCGCGGTCAAGGTGCTCGCCGCGAAGCATCTCTTCCGCCACCGTTACGATTATCGCGAGCAATGGATGGCTTTTGCCGACACGCTCGGTCAGGGCGGCGACAGCGCGGCCAGTATTCAGGCGCGTGCCGTGCGGGCGATGGCGGACATTACCCAGTCCTCCTGCGGCGTGCTGTTGCTGGCCGAGAAGGAGCCCGGTCTGTTCCGCTGGTATGCTGACTGGAACTGGAAAGGCGATCATCCGTCGGAGCTGCATTTCCCGGCAGCGGACGTCGAGCGGATGCAGGCGCGCGGCTGGATCACGGATCTGGCGGAAGCCCGCGCGGCGCATGAGGCTCTGCCGCCGTGGCTGGCGGACGAACAGGCGGCATGGGCGCTGGTGCCGCTGGTTCATTTCGGGGATGTGATAGGGCTGGTTCTGCTCGGCCACCCGCCGATCACGCGCGCGCTCGACTGGGAGGATTTCGATATGTTGCGCGCCGCCGGGCGGCAGGTTGCGAGCTATCTCGCTGAGGCGCGCGGGCAGCACGCTCTGGCTGAGGCGCGCCGTTTCGAGGAATTCAACCGTCGCTTCGCTTTCATCATGCACGACATCAAGAACCTCGTCAGCCAGATCGCGCTCACCGCCCGCAATGCCGAGCGCCATGCCGACAATCCCGCGTTCCGTGCCGACATGATCCTGACACTGAACGACAGCGCGGAGAAGATGAACAGCCTCCTCGCCCGCCTTGCGCACCACAACAGCAGCGCCGGGGCGGCCCATAGCCGCTTTGCATTGGGCGATGTTCTGGCGGCGCTTTCCGCCCGCACTGGCGCCACACATGCCCTATTGATCGAGGGCGAGCGCGGCCTTGTGGTGGAGGCGGATCAGGCGAAGCTGGAGCAGGTGATTGCCCATCTCGTGCAGAATGCAGTCGAGGCGAGCGAGCTCGGCACGCCCGTGATCCTGCGCATCGAGCGGGCGGGTGGTGACGCGCTGCTGCATGTGATCGACAGGGGAAGCGGCATGAGCGCCGACTTCGTGCGCGACGAGCTGTTCCGTCCTTTCGCATCCACCAAGGAGGGAGGCTTCGGCATCGGCGCCTATGAAGCGCGCACGGTGATCGAGAGCATGGACGGCCGCCTCGAGGTGGTAAGCGCGCCCGGCAAGGGCAGCACGTTCACGATCCGCCTGCCGCTCGCTTCACCCACCAGCATCACGCCCGCAAACGGCCAGGAAAGGGCCGCATGAGAATGACCGATACACCGCGCCCCAAATTGCTGATCGTCGAGGATGATCTCGGCCTGCAACGCCAGCTCCGCTGGG
>CAZLTO010000052.1:0-7489 GCA_964562475.1 uncultured Sphingobium sp.
TGCCGGTGCCGCCCTTTTCGTTGGCGAAAACGATAATGTGTGTTTGCTCACCGGCCATGCTGACTACTATATCCCCCGTAATGCCGTTATGCCATGCGGCTGAACCCGGAACAGCCATAACGGAGCCTTTTTCGCCGTGCAAATAATCCGTACTGTCCAGTCGCTTCGCTCAGCGGTTTCGGCGCTGAAAGCTGGGGATAACCGTGTCGCGCTGGTGCCGACGATGGGCGCGTTGCATGACGGGCATATGTGCCTGGTGCGCCGGGCTAGGCAAGTGGCGGATCATGTGATTGCCTCGATCTTCGTCAACCCCACCCAGTTCGGGCCGAACGAGGATCTCTCCGCCTATCCGCGGCAGGAGGCGCAGGACGCGGCCTTGCTTGAAGGTGAGGGGACAGCAATCCTGTGGGCTCCGGTGGTCGAGGAGATGTATCCGCATGGCTTTGCGACGAGCATCACGGTCGGCGGGGTCAGTGCGCCGCTGGAAGGGACGCACCGGCCGGGTCATTTCGATGGCGTGGCGACTGTTGTGTGCAAGCTCTTTCAACAGGTGCAGCCGCATGTCGCGCTGTTTGGCGAGAAGGATTATCAACAGCTCGCCGTCATCCGCCGGATGGTGACAGACCTTAATCTGCCGGTGGAGATCGTCGGCGTGGAAACCGCGCGGGCGGAGGATGGCCTCGCGCTCTCCTCGCGCAACGCATACCTCAGCGCCGAGGAGCGGGTGAAGGCGGCGGAGCTGCCTCATGTCATGCGCGCGGCGGTGGCGGCGCTGGAAGCGGACGAGGCGGCGGACGCGGTGTTGGCGCAGGCCAGAGCGCGGCTCGCGGCGGCCGGTTTCGGGCCGATCGATTATGTCGAGCTGTGCGACGCTGTTTCGCTCGCCCCGGTGCGAAAACTCGCCGCGCCTGCGCGGCTGTTGGCGGCAGCGCGGCTGGGCAAGACGCGGCTTATCGACAATTTCCCCGTTAATACCGCCATTTCGGTTCTGTCTTAATATGCGAAATTGCGGCGCCCTGCGCCGGATCGCCGGTCGTTCGTCGCGGCGTTAACCTTATCTTAGCCATGATTCGCAAAGCTCCCCCCTAATCGGAGTGAGGAGTTGCTTGTGGCAAACAGCATGAAGTCCGCACAGTTTCTGATCGAAAGCCGTCTTGCGGAAGCGGCACAGGGAGATGCGCAGGCATGTTATGAACTGGGTATCGCCTATAGTTGCGGCACAGGTGACGTCGACATCGACCTCATTGAGGCCCATAAATGGTTTAATCTCGCGGCGCTTGCCGGCAGCATCGAGGGGCAATCGCTCCGCGCCGAAGTGGCCGAGGAAATGACCGCGCGCGAAATCGCCGAGGCACAGCGCTTGGCGCGCGCATGGCTTACCGCCACATCCGCCAATCGTTACGCGGCCTAACCTTCCCTTCTGAACGGCGTCTTTGAGGACAGCCACTCGCGGTCGGTACTGACCGCCGCGCGCTCCTGAGCCAGGAATTGCGCCACCGCCCGGCGGAAATCCGGATGCGGGATATGATGGGCGGACCATGTCGCCACCGGCTTGTACCCGCGCACAAGCTTATGCCCACCCTGCGCACCCGCCTCGACCCGGCTCAACCCATGCGCCAGCGCGAAATCGATCGCCTGATAATAGCACAGCTCGAAATGCAGGAACGGCACCTCCTCGGTGCAGCCCCAATAGCGACCATAGACTGAATCGCTGCCGATGAAATTGAGGGCGCCCGCGATGGGCCGTCCATCCCGCAGCGCGAAGATCAGCAGGATCTGGTCGGCCATCCGTTCGCCGACTAGGTCGAAAAACGCGCGGGTAAGATAGGGCCGCCCCCATTTGCGCGCTCCGGTGTCCTGATAAAAGACCCAGAACGCATCCCAATGTTCCGGGCGAATCATATCGCCGGTCAGGTGGACGATCTCCAGCCCTTGCTGCGCCTTGCGCCGCTCCTTGCGCAGGTTCTTGCGCTTTTCGCTGGACAGGCGGGAGAGGAAATCCTCGAAATCCGCATAGCCCTCATTCTCGAAATGGAACTGACTGTCCTCGCGGATCAGCCAGCCCGCCGCCTCGAACAGCGGCACCTGCTCAGGCGCGATGAAGGTGGCGTGGGCCGAACTGAGCCCATACTGGGCGACAAGCTGCTCCGCCGCCGCGATGAGGCCGGAGGCGATTTCCGGCACGGCATCCTCGCGCACCAGCACGCGCCTGCCCGTCACCGGTGTAAACGGCACCGCGATCTGGAGCTTGGGGTAATAATGCCCGCCCGCGCGAGCCCAGGCATCGGCCCAGGCGTGATCGAACACATATTCGCCCTGGCTGTGGCCCTTGAGGTAAGCGGGCAGACAGCCGACTGGCGCGCCATCCGGCCCGTCGATGAGGATCGGGCTCGCCTTCCAGCCTGTGCCGGGGCCGACGCTGCCTGATTCTTCGAGTGCGGTGAGCAAGATGTGCGACAGGAACGGATCGTCCGCTCCCGCGCAGGCATCCCAGTGCGCGGCATCGATGGCGGAGACGCCCGGCGCGGTGCGGGCGACGAGCGCGCCTTCCTCGTCCGGCTCGCGGTCAGCCATGACGCGGGCGCGGCTCGCCCTCGAAGATGGCGGCGTCGGCATGCTGGCGCACCGTTTGCCAATGCTCGGGGCGGCGCACGGTCCAGCTCAGCACCGGCAAGCCCTTGACGCGCGCGCGCGCGGGGAAGGCTCCGGGAAGGTCGCGTATGTCATAGGCGAGAAAATCGGGATTGGCGTAGCGGAGTGCAAGGTGGCGCTTGAGGCTGCCCCACCAGCCCTTGCCGTTTTCCTCGGTGATGACGAGGCCGCGCACGATATCCGGCGCATGGGCGGTGAACCAGCGGCCTACGCGCGGATCGAACGACATGATCGCCGCCGGGCCGGGATAGTCCTGCAAATCTTCCGCCGCCGCGGCGCACAACGGGCCTACCGGCTCCACGCCGTCGATCTTGATCTCGATCAGCAACGGCTGCTTTCCGGCCATCAGATCGAGCAGGGCAGAGAGGCGGGGGATGGGGCCGCTGTTCCCGTTGAGCTGAATATGGTCCAGCTCCGTCGCAGTGCGGGTTGAAACCAAGCCAGCTGCGTCCGTCAGTCGCTCCAGCATTGCATCGTGAAACACATATGCCACCCCGTCGACCGAGAGGCGGACGTCGCACTCCGCGCCATAACCGGCCGCCAGCGCCGCCGCAAAGGCGGGCAGGCTGTTTTCGGTCAGGCCCGCCACGCCGCCGTGCAACCCGCGATGCGCATAATCCTGCGCGTGGAGGAAGGCGGCGCGGCCGGTCACGCTGCCCGTCCTTCGGCGAGGCGCTCCCGAATCCAGCCTTCCGCCGCCTGCCAGGAATCGATTCGCGCATGGGCCGCTTCAGCCACCGGAATATGCTTCGCCATCAGCGGCTCGCCCACCATATGCAGCCGCCACGCTTCCGGCGCATGTTCGGCGACCGAGGCGTGATGCTGGGCCAGATCGTCCACGAACAGCACCGCACTGGGGCTATATTCATCGATCAGGCGGCGCGCCGGAATGCCCTTGCCGCCCTGGTTCCAGTAGACCGGATGCTCGACCCCGAGCACGCGAAGCTGGGCGATGCGCCCCTCATGCTCCGCCTCGCCGATATTGGTGAGCACGACGACGTCCGCCATATCCGAAAGCCGGGCGAGCGTCTCCAGCGCGCCGTCGATTGGCGTCTGCCGGTGCATTTCGGTGGCGAAGAAGGCGCGCAGCATCCGCCAGACTTCTCCCACCTCCAGCACGGTGCCGCACGCCTTGCGGCGCAGCGCATCGATGAAATTATGGTTCGACAAGTCGAAGTGCACGTCATGCACCTCGTCCAGCCAGTCGCGGAACGGCACGACCATGTGCAGCAGCACCTCATCGCAATCGGTGATGATCAGCGGACGACTCATCGCGCCAGATCCCTGCCGAGACGCGCCAGCCGCTCAGGCGCAACCCCAAGAGCTTCGGCGCAGGCGATCAGATCCGGCTCATGCGCGCGAAGAAATTCGATCACGGCGCCGAGAATCACTGGCTGGCCCGCCCGCTGCCTCAGCTCGGAGGCGTCGAGCCCGGTGAGCGCCAGCAGCCGCTCCGCGCGCCGGTCGTCGCACAAAACCCACCCAAGAGCGCGGAGCGCAAGGGTTTCTGCGTCCTCCGCATTGCCATTTTCGGGACTGGGGCGCATGGATGACTCTCTGCTCATGGGAGCGGCATGGCCGCACATTCCGGGGGATAGGTGACAAAACGAATTCTTGTTGTCGAGGACAACGAACTCAACCTCAAGCTTTTTTGTGACCTGCTGCGCGCGCACAGCCATGAAACGCGTGCCGTTTCCGACGGACGGCTGGTGCTGGATGAAGCACGGGCTTTCCGGCCGGACCTCGTGATCATGGACATCCATCTTCCGCATATCAGCGGCCTCGACCTGATTGTCGCGCTGAAAGCGGATGCGGTATTGTCCGCCGTGCCGGTGATGGCTGTGACCGCCTATGCCGGAAAGGGCGATGAGGACCGGATTCGCGCAGCTGGCGCGGAGGCCTATGTGTCGAAGCCGATTTCGGTGGTGAAGTTCGTGGAGACCGTCGACGGCCTTCTGGCAGTGACGAAGGCATAAAAAACCCGGCGCCAGGCCGGGCTTTTTTAATTGCTCTGTTCCGCCAGATTACTTGATCTTGGCTTCCTTGAACTCGACATGCTTACGCGCGACCGGGTCATATTTGCGGAAGCTCAGCTTCTCGGTCTGGGTGCGTGGATTCTTCTTGGTGACATAGAAAAAGCCGGTGTCGGCGCTGCTGACAAGCCGGATCTTGACGGTGGCTGGCTTCGCCATGACTGTTCCTTCAAAAAATCGTTCGAAAAAATAAGGCGGCAAAGCCCGCCGCCTGTTTCAGCGCGCGCTCATGCGGCAGAATTGGCCCCATGTCAACATCGGCGGAAGAAAATTGCGTGGGGAGGATAGTCGAACCTCAAGGATTTACGTGCTGTTAACGCTTTGCGCGCATCTTTGCCGGTGGGGCAGGGAGGCAAGCATAATGCATACCGATGCGATGAAGATGGTCCGGTCCGGCCTGCGGGCGCGAATCGATGCTCTGGCTGCACAGGGTGGCACGATTGCCCTTCCCAACATATGTGAACAGATCGACCGCATCCGGCATGATGCCCATGCTTATGGGCTGGAGCCGGTGGCGCAGATCGCCTCGACGCTGGAAACGGCGCTGGCGCGGCACGGGCTCGGCCCGGTGATTCTTTCCTATCTCGATGTCATGCGCGATGCCGTGGAGTGCGACGACAACAGTCCGGAGGCGAGCACGGCTTTCCTTGCGGCACTGTCGCTCCGCATCGGTCATTAACCTCCGGGGCTTTCCCTTCCCTGACACGCATCTATAGTAGCGCGCGATGGCCGCGCTGCTGCTTTCCCTGATTTTGTGTCTGTCGATTGAGGCGGACAGTGCTTTGGCGCGTCATTATGCGGCATTTTCCATAGCGCGATCAGGTGTGGCGCTTGCCGCTCTGGCAGTTACTGCGATCATTGTGAGTGCTTTTGCGGCGTTTGGCGGAGGGGTGATCAGGCCCATGCTCACGCCCGAGGCGCGCGGGCTGTTTCTTGCGGTTGCCATGGCGATGGCGGGCGGCGCGTTGTTCTTCCGCCCGACCCTGCTTGCACGGGAAGACGCGGACGAAGTCTCGGCCGTGATTACGTTTGTGAGGCTGTTCATCGCAGGCGCCGGGAGCGCCGCGCCGTTGCTCATCGCCGCCATTGCCTGCCGGTTTGCCGATCCGTGGTTTGCGGGCATTGGCGGCGGGCTGGGCTGCGTTGCAGGATGTGTTGTCGGGCGGGTGATGCTGCCGGACTATCCGAAGCCGGTGCGTTTTTTCCGCTATGCGGTGGGCGGGGTGATGCTGCTCGCGGCGTTTCTGATGGCGATGAGCGCCCTGCGGCTGATGTGATCGAGTGTGCATGGAAAAAGGGCCGGTCTCACCAGAGAAACCGACCCTCTATATTCTGCTAGATTCGCTAAGCGGTGTCAGTCCGCCTTCGACTGAAGGTTGACCGCCGCATATTTGCCGCGCTGATCGACCTCGATATCGAAATCGAGCCGGTCGCCTTCGTTGAGGTTGCTCATGCCCGCACGTTCGACCGCGCTGATGTGCACAAACGCATCGGGCTGGCCGTCATCGCGCTGGATGAAGCCGAAGCCTTTCATCGCGTTGAAGAACTTGACCGTGCCGCTCGCGCGCTCGCCGGTAAGCTGACGGCGCGGACCACGGTCCCCGCCGCGCTCGCCGCCGCCGAAACCACCTGGACGGGGTTCGCGCGGTTCGCGCGGGCGATCCGTCACGGGAAGCGGCTCGCCCTCGATCTTGAGATCGGTCGCGGAAATTTTGCCGCCCCGGTCAACAAGGGTGAAACCAAGCGGCTGGCCTTCGGCAAGGCCAGTGAGGCCCGCCTGCTCGACCGCGCTGATATGGACGAAAACATCTTCCGCGCCGTCATCGCGCACGATGAAGCCGAAGCCTTTCTGACCATTGAAGAATTTTACGACGCCGGTGCCTTCGCCCACAACCTGGGCCGGCATGCCGCCACGGGCACCACCACCGCCGCCGCCACCACGGAAACCACCGCCACCGCCGCGATCACCAAAGCCACCACCGGCTCCGAAACCGCCGCGATCACCGAAACCACCGCGATCACCAAAGCCGCCACCAAACCGTCCACCGCCTTGCTCGGGGAAACCACCAAAATCGTCGCCGCCGAAACCGTCCCGCTTATCCTTGCCGCGCCCGCGGCGTCCCCTGTCGAAACTCATGCCCTGATATTCACTTTCGCTTCGCCCAATTAATAGCCGGATGAACATGTCGGACGAAGAACATGCAGAATCCGCCGCGCAATACGGTCAGAGAATCACTATAGACATGATTCGTCCCGAGAGCGAACAATTTTATCTGTTCCAAGAAATACGGCGCTCAAAGTCTGTAACTCAGGGGCGTTTCTGTCCCGTGCCTCGCACGATCCATTTATAGGTGGTGAGACCCTCGAGCGCGACCGGGCCGCGCGCATGGAGCCTGCCGGTCGAGATGCCGATTTCCGCGCCGAGGCCGAATTCGCCGCCGTCGGCAAACTGGGTGGAGGCGTTCCACATCACGATCGCGCTGTCGACCGCATTGAGGAAGCGTTCGGCGGCCTCTGTATCCTCGGCAATGATCGCGTCGGTGTGGTGGCTCGAATGCGCGGCGATATGGGCAAGCGCCTCGTCAAGGCCGCTCACCTGAGCGGCAGAGACGATGGCTTCCAGATATTCGGTGTCCCAGTCTTCGTCGCCTGCCTCGGTAACGCGCGGATCGAGCTCCCGCACAGCCGCATCGCCGCGCACTTCGCAGCCGGCATTGAGCAGCGCGGCGACGATCTCGCAGCTCGCAGGGAAGCCGGCGTCGACCAGCCCGGTCCCGGTCCCCCCCCCGATTCCCGGTGCCGCC
>CAZLTO010000053.1:0-7444 GCA_964562475.1 uncultured Sphingobium sp.
AATACCGGTACTACACCTGCAGTACATCAGCACGGCAGGGCAAAACGGGCTGTCGGGGGAGATCGATCCCTATGGCCGAACTCGACACGATGGTGGTGTCCCACGTCGAGCAACGCCTTTTAGCCCCTGAACGACTTGAAAAGCTGCTCTTGGGCTTACTCAAGCGCAAGGACGACCAAGCCGAACGCATGCTCGGTCGCGTTGCCGAACTGCGCAAGCAGGCAGCGGAAGCAGAGGGCAAGTTGACCCGGCTTTATGAGGCTATTGAGAATGGACTTGCCGATATGGGCGATTCTAATCTCAAAGGGCGGATTTCCGAATTGTCGCGGATTCGTAACTCTGCGCGTGCCGATGCGGAACGGGCTGAAAGCCGAAACGAGAACCAGGACAATCGTATGACGCCGGAGCTGCTGCACCGGTTTGGGATCGAGGCTCGAAAAAAAATTAGGAAACCGGAGGGTGGTTTTCGCCGTCACCACATCCAGTCGCTGGTGCAGCGTGTGGAAGTCGGCAGGGACGAAATTCGGATCAAAGGATCGAAACCAAGGCTGCTCCAGACGCTGGTTGCGTCTGGAGCGAAGCCTGGAGTGGATACTGCGGCGCACGGCGTTCGCAGTTCCGTTCTGAAATGGCTCCCCGAGTAGGATTCGAACCTACGGCCATTCGATTAACAGTCGAATGCTCTACCGCTGAGCTATCGGGGAGCAGCCACGCTCTCGCGGGGCAGGCCGCGCCTATAGCAGCGCCTTTCGCAAAATGGCAAGGGGCATTCGCGTTCATTTTCCTCGATTGCGAGTCAGCTGTTGTTTCTGGCCGCTATGGTGTGGAGTATTTCTGATCCACGATACTAGGCGATAAATTGTTCAGCCGCGATCCGGTCGTCGAGCGTATGTTCAGGATCGAACATCAGCGTGAGCGGCGTGGTGCGATCCACTGCTATTTCAACGCTGGCAATGTCGCGGACTTCACGCTGATCGCCGACAGCGCTCACCGGGCGTTTCTGCGGGTCAAGAATGCGGAAGCACACGCGCGTGTTTTCCGGAAGGATGGCGCCGCGCCAGCGCCGCGGGCGGAAGGGACTGATCGGGGTTAGCGCTATGAGGCCAGAACCGAGAGGCAGGATCGGGCCATGTGCGGATAAATTATAGGCGGTCGATCCGGCGGGAGTAGCCACCAGAACGCCATCGCACACCAGCTCAGGCAGCACGACACGGCTATTGACCGAGACTTCTATCTTTGCCGTCTGGCGGGTCTCGCGCAGCAAGGAAACCTCATTGATTGCGGGAAGCGAAAGATCCTCTCCATCAATCGTGGTTACATGCATGCGCAGTGGATTGACCTTGAACGGCTTGGCGGCGGCAAGGCGTTGCTCCAGTCGCTCGAGCCGCCACTCGTTCATCAGAAAGCCAACGGTGCCCAAATTCATTCCGAACACAGGTTTGATCACATGAGCTTCAAGCATCTGGTGCAGCACCTGGAGCATGAAGCCATCACCGCCCAACGCAACGATTAGGTCCGCCTCAGTCGGAGAGACGAACTCGTAGGTTGCACGCAACCGCTCCTCCGCCGCGCGCGCGGCAGGGGTTGGTGAAACCACCAGAGCGCGGCGGTCGTCCATATTCAGCCGCCTGTGACGCTCATATGGCGGCGGGTCATACCGCGCGTACCCTCGGAGCCGATCGCGAAATCATGAGCGAGCGGCTTGGCGATCAGCGCGCGATCGAGCGCGGCATCAACCGCGGCTATGCCTCCGGATCGATAGGCGGACTTGAGATCGACATAGGATTCATGCCCTAGGCACATGAATATCTTACCCTCGCATGTGATTCGCATGCGGTTGCACCCGGCGCAGAAATTATTGCTTAGTGGGGTGATCAGCCCCAGCCGGATATGTTCCATACCCTGCGGCGTGAAATAGCGGGCGGGTCCGCCGCTGCGATAGGTGTTCGCGGAAAGCGGATGGGCTGCCTCAATCTGTGCAACAGCATCAGAGAGAGGCATGTACCGATCGCTTCTGTCCTCGCCCGTATCACCGAGCGGCATCGTTTCGATCAGGGTGAGGTCATGGCCCTCGTCCGCGCACCAGCGCAGCATAGGCAGAAACTCGGTCTCATTGATCCCGTGCAGCGCAACCATGTTGATCTTGACGCGCAGACCGGCTCGCGATGCGGCTTCGATCCCCACTTTTACCTTCATAAGGTCACCACCGCGCGTGATATGGCCAAAACGCACAGGATCGAGGCTGTCGAGACTGACATTGATCCTGCGCATGCCCACATCGAACAGCGCCTCGGCATGATCGGCCAGGCGCGTGCCATTGGTCGTGAGGGTGAGTTCTTGCAGCGTGCCGCTTTCCAGATGTCGCCCGATACGATGAGCGAGATCCATGAAGTCGCGCCGTACCAGCGGCTCGCCGCCCGAGAGCCTGATCTTGCGCACACCGCGTGCGATGAACCTGTCCGCGAGTATCGCAATCTCCTCGAGGCTCAGCACCTCGTTGCGCGGCAGGAATGTCATCTTCTCCGCCATGCAATAGCGGCAGCGCAGATCGCAGCGATCCGTTACGGATATACGCAGATATTCGATCTTGCGGCCGAAACCGTCGCGCATAATCGGTTCTTGTAAGGCGGATGCGGAGCTCATGATACCCTAGCTATGGTATGCGGTCCTTCGGCGCAAGATATGAAGATTGAGCTCGCTATGTGTTTCTTGTTCTGTTTGTAGCCTTTATTGCCTATCCGCTAAGTCATCAGTAACTTCAATCGCCTATGGCGAGCAGCAGGCTTAACGACAAGCGACGCATGGCAAACCAACTACCTGACAGAGATGAACTGACCGGCCTCGCTTCGCGGCAGGCGGCTCTCGCCTGGATGGAAGGCGCAGCGGGCGAAGGCGTCACTGCGCATATCCACGCCTGTATTCTGGTCGGCATCAGCCAGTTTGCCAGCGTCAATGCGGCCTATGGACATCATATCGGCGACAGCATTCTGCGCCGTGTGGCGGAGGCAATCACCGCAGGACTGAAGGATATTCTAGGCGCGCGGGCGTTGATTGCGCGCATGGGTGGCACAGAATATCTGGTCGCCTATCGGGATATGGAGCAGTCCCCCGATCCTGAAGATATCGCCCGTCTGATCCTGACTGCGGTGTCGCGTCCATTTGTCGCCGAGGAAAAGGTGATTCGCCTAACGGCGCGGTGCGGCATAGCGCTGCCGGTTGCGGGCGATGACGCGTCCAGCCTGCTCCGGCGGGCGAGCGCCGCGCTTGCGGATGCCCGTCGTTCCGCCACCAGCGATATATGCATCAGGCTTGGTTCTCGGGAAGATTCCACGGGTGGCCTAGCAACCGAACCAGACCGACTGGAAGCAGACCTGCGCCTTGCGCTGGATCGCGGTGAGATCGGCATCGTCTATCAACCGCAATATGATAGCCTCAATGACACCATCGTCGGGGTCGAGGCATTGGCACGGTGGAACCACCCCGAGCTGGGTCAGCTTGACGCCCGGACATTGTTTGAAGCGGCGGACAGGGCGGATTTTCTGTTACATCTCTCCCGGCACATCCAGTCACGCGCATTGAAAGAGGCGGGGCAATGGCCTGGCAGCCTCTCTGGGTTGCGGCTGGCAGTGAACATTACGGCGGTCGATCTTGCGCAGGAGGACTTCACGCCCCATCTGCTCGAGATGATCGACGGCAGCGGCTTTCCACGCGACCGGGTGACGGTGGAGATTACCGAAACCGGGCTGATTGAAAATATTGAGGCGGCTGGCGCGCTGTTGACAGAATTGCGAAAGGCGGGCCTGCGGGTTGCGATCGACGATTTCGGCACGGGCTATTCGAGCCTGGCTTACCTAAAGGCGCTGCACCCCGATTATCTCAAGATCGACAGCAGTTTGAGTCGCGACATATTGGGTACGCCAAGGGATCGGATTATCCTGCGCGCAATCATCTCGATGGCAAAATCGCTGGCGCTCACCGTGATTGCCGAAGGGGTGGAGAGCGAGGAGCAACTGACGCTGCTCGCGCGCGAGGGCTGCGATGTCTATCAGGGGTTTCTGCGTTCGCGGGCGGTGACCAGCGAGGAACTGATCGAGATGATTGAGAGCGCGGGATAGACGATTTCGTTCTGGTCGATGTTCAGCCGAACCACGCATTCCTAAAAAAATAAATTATATCAATGATATAATTGATATAAATGAGATTCACCCCGCTATCTTCGCCAGCCCGGTCGATAATTGCAGCCCGGCATGGAGCCGCGCGGCGCCATCCTTCCATGCACGCGTAATCACAAGCTTGTTATCGGGTCGGAGCCTGGCCGTTCCGGCAAGCCGCTGCACATAGTCGATAAGGCCGGGCGGGTTCCTGAAACTGTCGTCATGGAACGCGACCAGCGCGCCCTTCGCGCCGACATCGAGCCGTGCGATCCCGGCCTTCATGCAGTTCTGCTTGATGCGGATGAGCGTGAGCAGGTTTTCGGTCGGTTGCGGCAGCGCGCCGAAGCGGTCGATCAGCTCGGCGGCGAACGCCTCCACCCCGCGCGCATCCTCCAGATCGTTGAGGCGGCGGTAGAGGCCCATGCGCAGATCGAGATCCGGCACATAGTCCTCCGAGATCTGCACCGGCGCGTCGATGGTGATCTGCGGCGAGAAGGCGTCGCGCGGCACGAAATCGGTCGATCCACCGGACCTCGCTTCCAGTATCGCCTCTTCGAGCATCGACTGATACAGCTCGAAACCGACCTCCTTGATATGGCCCGATTGCTCGTCGCCCACCAGATTGCCCGCGCCGCGAATGTCGAGATCGTGGCTGGCAAGCTGGAAACCCGCGCCCAGCGTATCGAGATCGGACAACACCTTGAGGCGCTTTTCCGCCGTCTCGGTGATGATCCGGTCCGCAGGCGTGGTGAAATAGGCGTAAGCGCGCGTCTTGCCGCGGCCCACGCGGCCGCGCAGCTGATAAAGCTGGGCAAGGCCGAAACGATCCGCGCGGTGGATGATGAGCGTGTTGGCGGAGGGAATATCGAGGCCGCTCTCGACAATGGTGGTTGAGAGCAGCACGTCATATTGCTTGTCGTAGAAGGCGGACATGCGCTCCTCGACCTCGCCCGCCGCCATCTGGCCATGCGCGACGACGGCCTTAACCTCCGGCACCTGTTCTCTCAGGAAATCCTCTATCTCGGCGATGTCGGTGATGCGCGGCACGACAAAGAAGCTCTGCCCGCCGCGATAATGCTCGCGCAGCAGCGCCTCGCGGATCACCACGCCATCCCACGGCATGACATAGGTGCGCACTGCGAGGCGATCGACCGGCGGCGTCTGGATGACGGAAAGCTCGCGCAGGCCCGACATCGCCATTTGCAGCGTGCGCGGGATCGGGGTGGCGGTGAGCGTCAGCACATGGACGTCGGTCTTGAGCTGCTTCAAGCGCTCCTTGTGGACGACACCGAAGCGCTGTTCCTCATCGACGATGACGAGCCCGAGGCGCTTGAACTCCAGCCCCTTGGTGAGCAGCGCGTGGGTGCCGATCAGGATGTCGATCCTGCCATCCGCCATGCCTGCCTTGGTCGCGGCGGCCTCGGCGGCGGGGACGAGGCGGGAGAGGCGGCCGATATTCAATGGGAAGCCTGCAAAGCGCTCGACGAAATTGCGGTGATGCTGGCGCGCGAGCAGGGTCGTCGGACAGATGAGCGCCACCTGCATTCCAGACATGGCCGCGATGAACGCGGCGCGCAGCGCGACCTCGGTCTTGCCGAAGCCGACATCGCCGCACACCAGACGGTCCATTGGGCGGCCAGCGGCCAGATCCTCGATCACGTCGGCGATGGCGCGATCCTGATCCTCGGTCTCGTCATAGGGGAAGCGGTCGACGAAGGCGGGGTAGCCGCCCGGATCGGGCTCCGCGACCGGCGCCTCGCGCAGCGCCCGCGCGGCGGCGACCTTGAGAAGATCGCCCGCGATCTCGCGGATGCGCTCCTTCATCCGCGCCTTGCGCCGCTGCCACGCCTCGCCGCCCAGGCGATCCAGCGTTACGCCTTCATTCTCCGCGCCATAGCGGGTCAGCACGTCGAGATTTTCGACCGGCACATAGAGCTTGTCGCCGCCCGCATATTCCAGCGCCACGCAGTCGTGCGGCGCATTGCCGACCGGGATCGAGGTCAGCCCCTCATATTTTCCGATGCCATGATCGGCATGGACGACGAGATCGCCGGGAGTGAGTGTGGCGAGCTCGGCGAGGAAGGCGTCGGTGCTTTTTCTGCGTTTGGCGCGGCGCACCAGCCGGTCGCCCAGCATGTCCTGCTCGGTCAGCAGGGTAAGATCAGCGGTGGTGAAGCCGTGGTCGAGCGGCAGGACGACTAAGGCCGTTCCTCCCTTCGCCGCCAGCCCCTGCGCCTCCTGCCAGTTCCCCGCCAGTGCGAGCGCGCCCGCCTTGTGTTCTTCCAAAAGGCCGGAGAGGCGTTCGCGCGCGCCCGCCGAATAGCTGGCGATGACGATCTTGCGGCCAGCCTTGCGCTGGTTGGCGATATGGACGGCGACGGCGTCGTAGATATTGGCGTTTTGCGCGCGCTCCGGCGCGAAATCCCGCGCGGCATCTACGCCGAAATCGAGCACGGATGCGCTCTCCGGCTCGTGGAAGGGCGAGGTGATGTGGATAGGGTGCGCCGCCACCTGCGCATCCCATTCCGCGCTCGTGATATAGAGCTGATCGGGCGCAAGCGGGCGATAGCTGCCTGCCGCGCTTGCCTGCGCTGCCACACGGTTGGCGTGATAATCGGCGATCGCCTCGAAGCGGGTCTGGATCGCGCCGGTAACGCCACTCTCGCGCACGATGAGCGCTTGCTCGCCAAGATGCTCGTGGAGCGGGACAAGACGCTCCTCGAACAAGGGCAGCCAGTGCTCCATGCCCGCGAGCCGCCGCCCGTCGCTCACCGCCTGATAGATCGGATCGCCGGTTGCCGTGGCACCGAAAAGCTCGCGATACCGGCCACGGAAGCGCTTGATCGTCTCCTCGTCGAGCAGCGCCTCGGACGCGGGGAGGAGGGTGAAGCTCGGCACATCGCCGGTCGAGCGCTAAGGTCGATCTCGATGTCAGACACAGACGCCGCCGCTTTCGACTCCGCCCACTTCCGCCAGGTGCTCGGCCACTTCCCCACCGGTGTCACCATCATCACGGGCATGACGGGAAAGCCAGGGACGGACGACGCCGTGCCTGCTGGGTTCACCATCGGGTCGTTCACGTCGGTGTCGCTCGATCCACCGCTCGTGGGCTTCCTCCCGCAGGTCACCAGCGACACGTGGAACGCCATGGCGCCGTCGGGCAAGTTCTGCGTCAACGTGTTGGGCGCCCATCAGGGCGCCGAGTGCTTGCGATTCGCGAAGAAGGGCGTCGACGACCGCTTCCGCGACGTCCAGGCGCAACCGAGGAAGATCATCAGCTCACCCACCTG
>CAZLTO010000054.1:0-7418 GCA_964562475.1 uncultured Sphingobium sp.
CTGATGAGCAGACAGGATGCGGCGCTGCTCAGCGAACAGGCGAAGATGGAACTGATCTTCACCCCCGGCCTCTCGACGGCCAATCAGGTGACGGCGATTTCCGGGCGCGGCGTGGGGATGGACATCGTGCGCGCCAACATCGAACGGATCGGCGGTGTAATCGCCCTGGCGAGCGAGCCGGGCCGCGGGCTCACCCTCACCATGCGCGTGCCGCTCACGCTGACGATCATCCCGGGCCTGATCCTCCATGCGGGCGGCATCAACTTCGCAATCCCGCGTTCCGCGGTCATCGAAATCCTCCACGACAACAACCCCACCGTATCCGTCTCGCGGCTGGGCGGCGGCTTGACCGCCACCATCCGTGATAAGCGCTATTCGATGATCGATTTGGAAGATGTGATCGGCATGCCGAGGATTGAACGACAGGGTGCGCGTTCGCTCATGCTAGTGCGTTCCACTGGTGGGAAGCCCTATATTCTTGGTGTCTCCCATGTCGAGAATCATGAGGAACTGGTGATCCGCCCGGCCGCACCCATGGTAATGGCCGCAGGCATATATGCGGGCATGACATTGCCCGATAACGGACAGCCGATGCTGCTGCTCGACGCTGGCGGGATAGCGCAGGTGGCGCAGCTTCCGCTTATTTCCGGGACGATCGAGAGAGAGTTTAACGCAGGCGGATCGGCGCAACAGCCTGGCAGAGACTATAGCGCGCTACGGTATATCGAGCTCTCTGGTGAGGAACGGATTATTCGTCTGTCTCTGGTCGAACGGGTCGAGGATATTCCGCTCGATTGCTTCGGGGTGACAGCCGGACAGGCCTATGTCACGCTGGGCGATCGTATCGTTGCATCCGCACGTGCCGTAACCCATGCCGATGTGCAGCCGGGAACCAGTGAGATAACCTGCTTGCGCATCCGCGACGATCTGCATGAGCTTTGCTATCCGATCCGCATGGTCCTCGATATCGAGGACGTATCGGCCGAGCTGGATATGTCCGCCCGGCATGATATCGTGGCAGGTTTGGTGCTGCTGGACGGCCGTCAGGTGGAAGTGGTGGACAGTATCGCCGTGCTGGCGCTGGCAGGAGCACTGGAGGTGGGCATGGTGCGGGACGAAGCACCGGCGCGCTGCATTATTCCTGATGCGGATGATCCCTGGAATCGCGAGATACTGGCGCCGTTGCTTGGGCAGGCCGGGTTCGAGATTGTCTGGGGCGAGGATGCTATGGCGCAGCGGCCGGGTGATATCGTTCTGCTGACCTCGGATGATAATGGTGCGTCCGGTGCGCTTGCCTCCGATGCGCCGGTCGTGCGTCTGCGCCGCGCCAGCCAGCCGCAGGGACCGGATGACGACAGCATATACCGCTATGATCAGGATGCACTGATCAGCGCGATTACGGCACTGGGCCAAAGGGGTGCGGCAGCATGAGCGGACTTTATCTTTTTGCGCGCATTGCTGGCACGGCGGTCGCCATGAACACCGACGAGGTCGATGCGGTGGTGCGGCTGCGAGAGCTTTCCCCGATTCCGGGCGTGGCAAGCCATGTTGCGGGTCTATCCGCGCTACGCAGCCGCGTGCTGACCATCATCGATGCCGCCGCGCTGGTGCTCGGGCGGAAATCCATCTGCCAGCTGCCGGAGGAGAGCGAGGACGAATGCCACGCGATCGTCTGTGAAATAGGCGGTCATGGCTATGGCATTCTGGTGGATCGCGTCGACGACATCCAGACGATCGAGACGCCGCCCGTGCCGATTTGCGGGCGCATCGATCCGGTCTGGCAATCCTATGCGCTGGGTGTGATCGAGACCGAGGGCCAGCCCTATTTTCTCATCAGCCTCCCGGGCTTCCTCGATTCCTGCCTGTCCGCGCAGGCCGCGTGATCCGTTCGTTTACCTTTCGCTCAGCTTTGTCGCCTATAATGATGAAATAAGGCCAAGTTTTAGGGAAAAACCAATATGAAAAACTGCCTGGTAGTGGATGATTCCAAGGTCATTCGTAAGGTCGCGCGCCATATTCTCGAATCACTTGACATCAGCGTCAGCGAGGCGTGCGATGGCCGCGATGCGCTGAACCAGTGCCAGAACAGCGATCATGACGTGGTGCTGCTCGACTGGAACATGCCGGTGATGAGCGGGATGGAGTTCCTGCAACAGCTCACCGCCACCGGCGCCCGTCGGCCCAAGGTCATCTTCTGCACCACCGAAAACGGCCTCGGCCACATCAAGGCCGCGCTCGATGCCGGCGCGGACGAATATGTGATGAAGCCGTTCGATCGCGATACCCTTGAAAGCAAGCTGCAGATCGTCGGCGTGCTCTGAAGCGCGCCTGATTTAATTTCCCCATTCAGGATCGGGCGATGAACGCCGTTTTGCCTGCCAGAGACCACAGCACGCGGGCAGGCGCCGTCCGGGTTCTCATGATCGATGATTCGGTCGTGGTTCGCTCGGTCGTCCGCCGCATCTTTAACGACGTAGCCGATATAGAGCTGGTCTTCACGGCCGGGCATCTCAACGAGGCATACGCCTTTCTCGCGGATCAGCCCGTCGATATCGTGCTGCTGGATCATGAAATGCCGGGGCAGAAGGGGCTGGATGCGCTGCCTCATATGCTCAAGGCCGCGCGCGACGCGCATGTGATCATGCTTTCCACCCATTGCCAGCGCGGCAGCAAGACGGCAGTCGCGGCGCTCTCGCTCGGCGCAAGTGACGCGCTGGCCAAGCCCGCCAGTGGCGAAGCCGGTGCGGCCTTCGCGGAGCAGCTGCTTCACCGCGTTCGCCGCCTCGCCGCGGCCCGGCGCTATCGCGCTGCGGACCATGCACCCATAGTGCATCGCGCCCTGCCGGAAAATTTCAGGGCGGCGTGCATCGGCATCGGCGCCTCCACGGGCGGAATCCATGCGCTGGCCGAGCTGTTTGAAGCGCTCGGCGGCAAGCCAGCCGTCCCCATCCTCATTACCCAGCATCTGCCGGCGCCCTTCGTGCCCCATTATGCACGGCAGGTAGCGCGCATGTGCGCCCTGCCGGTCAGTGTCGCGCGGGATGGCGAGGTGCTGCGCGGCGGTCATGTCTATATCGCGCCGGGCGACGCCAGCCTTTCCAGCAGGCGGGAGGGCAATGCCGTCCGCGCCGTCCTCACCGACGAAGCCGATCCCAACAGCATGGCCCGGCCTTCGGTGAACCATATGTTCAGCGGCATGGCGCAGAGCTATGGCGCGGGCGCGCTCGGTATCGTCCTCACCGGCATCGGGCGGGACGGCACGGCAGGCGGCCACGAAGTCGTCAGGCAGGGCGGCGTCCTGCTGGCGCAGGATCGGGCGAGCAGCACCATCTGGGGCATGCCTTGCTCGGTGGCACGCGAGGGCATCACCTGCGCCGTGCTCCCGCCGTCAGACATGCCCCGCTATCTGCGCGAGCATTGCTGGGTGGCGTCATGAAGCAAGTCATCCTGACCCCCTCGATGCGGTTTCTGGCCGATCTGCTGCGCGAGCGGACGGGGCAGATCCTCTCCGAAAGCCGTATGTGGCGGATCGAGGCCGCGCTCGGCCCGGTGCTGCGCGCGCATGGTCTGGGGTCGCTCGATGCGCTCGTATATGCCATAGAGAGCGATGCCCGCGGGCGGCTGGCCGTCGAGGCGATCGATGCGCTGCTCAACAACGAGACCAGCTTCTTTCGCGATGCGCATATCTTCACGCTGCTGGCCGAGGATATTTTCCCTGCGGCGATGGAGCGCGCCGTCGCGCTGGGCAGAAAGAAAAAGGCGCTGCGCATCTGGTGCGCGGGCTGCTCCAGCGGGCAGGAAGCCCTGTCGCTCGCGATGCTGTTTCGCAACGATCAGGCCAAATGGCCGGACTGGAAGCTCGACATATTGGCGACCGACGTCTCGCATGCGGCCATCGACAAGGCCCGGTCGGGCGTCATCACCCAGATGGAGGCGCAGCGCGGCTTGTCGATATCGGACATGGTGCGCTGGATGGAGCCGGAAGGCGATGGCTGGAGAATAAGTCCGGCGCTGCACGGGATGATCGATTTTCGGGTCGACAATCTTTGCGATCCGAAGGCGCCAAAGGGTGATTTCGACATCATCTTGTGCCGCAATGTGCTGCTCTACTTCGATACGGAGCGTAAGCAGGAGCTGTTTTCGCTTTTGGCGCAGCACAGTGCTGCGGGAAGCTGGCTGCTGCTCGGCGCTGGCGAGACGACTATCGGCCTCACCACCCGCTTTGTTGCGAGCCAGACCTATCGTGGCGTTTATGAACGCATGGAACCCGCTTGATCGTTCGGGGCTTGTCCGCCATTGTACCCGCCCGCAGGGGGATAGCGTGGTGATACAAGGATAAGGACAAGGAAGCCGGTGAAAGAACGGCCGTCGCCCAATCATGACGAGCGCAAGCTGCCGGTGTCGATGCTGGTGCTGCATTACACGGGCATGCCCGATGCGCACAGCGCCATCGAGTGGCTCGCCAACCCGGAATCGAAAGTCTCCGCGCATTATGTCGTGACCGAGGAAGGCGAGATCGTCCGCATGGTGGCGGAGGACAAGCGCGCCTGGCATGCGGGCAAGAGCTGGTGGCGCGGGATAACGGACGTCAATTCCGCCAGCATCGGCATCGAGCTCGTCAACCCCGGCCATGAATGGGGCTATCGCCCGTTCCCGGATGCGCAGATCGAGGCGCTGATCCCGCTGGTGCACGAGATCGTGCAGCGCCACGGCATTACGCGCGGCAATATTGTCGGCCATTCGGATGTGGCGCCGGACCGCAAGGTGGACCCCGGCGAGCTGTTCCCCTGGGCGAAGCTGGCGCGATTGCGGCTGGCCCTGCCGCGCCCGACCAGGCATCTGATGGACCCGCTCTGGTCGGACAGCGCCTTCATGCTGGCGCTGGAGCGCTTCGGCTATGACATCAAGGATCCGGAAGCGGCGGTGCGCGCCTTCCAGCGTCGCTTCAGGCCGGAAGTGATCGACGGCGTGATCTGCGGCGAATGCCGCGCGATCCTGCTCGCACTGCTGCTGCCCAAGCCTACCGGGGATGAATAGGGCGAGGCCGTTTGCGGATGATGCAATATGAAAACTGCCCGGTCAGGAGCCTGACTTGGCCGGGGCAGAGGTTTTGGGGCAAAAGCCCTTTTCGAGCGATTTGAACGAGTCGAGGCTGCATGCTCTTTGCTGCAACGCCTTCGCTTTCGCCGGATTGGCCTTGACGCCAACACCATTTGCATAGCGGCGGGATGCTTCGGCGCAGGCGCCGACGTTATCATAGTCACAGCCGAGCGTGTAGAATTGCAGTATCTGCGCCGGGGTGTGATTGCCGACCTTGCCCATGAGCTGGGCAGCTAGGTAACAGCCATATCCGTCCTTGGCGGCACAGCTTTTGTCGTAGAGGCGCTGCGCCTCCACCAGATCCTTGTCGATACCTTCGCCGGTTTCATATTGACCGCCGAGCCAGCTGCACTCATTCGCATCGAGCGTACAGGCCTTGCGAAAATAGACCACGGCGAGCTTGTGGTTGGGGGCGGGAGGATTGCCAGTCGCGCCAATCTCGCCGAACGAAAACTTGGTTCCGAGGTTCCTGCAGCCCGAAGCGCTGCCGAGAGAACAGGCGCGGTGAAACAGCCTCCCTGCCGCTTCATGATCGGCGCCGCTGCCCAAATCCATTTCAAAAACGATAGCTATTGTTTCGCAGGCCTCGGCAGCGGCGAGCTTGTCGGTAGATTTGTAGCAGATGTCCATGGGGTCGGGCTTCTCGGCGGCCTTGACTGCCGGAGCGGCGCTTGCCGAAGGAGCGGGCTGGGCCGACTTTGCGGGAGCAGGCGCGGGCGCGGGCTTGGCGGTGGCAAGCACGCTCGCCGGTGGGCATTGCGCCTTGTCGAGCGTACAGGCAGTCTGACGCAGCTGCGCGGCGCGGACCGGATTGGCGGTCCTGCCCTGTCCCTTCTCGGCCATTGCGGCGAGTGACGCGCAGGCGCTGGCAACGCGCCCCTTGTCGCAGGCCATCTGGTAGTGCGTGGCCGCCACCGCCTGATCGGGCTTCACATCCGTGCGCCTCAGCATGAAATCGGCCTGGTAACCACAACTGGCGGCATCCGCGCGGCAGGCCCGTGTGTAGAGCGTATCTGCCATGCCGAGATTCTTCGCTGTGCCTTTGCCGCGCTCATGCATCGCGGCGACCACGAAACACAAGGCTGGGGAAAGTTCGCAGGCTCGTTGGTAATAACTGAAGGCGCTGCCTATCCCGGGTTGCGGGGGATTACCGGACATTCCAACCTTGCCCGATGAATAAAGATAGCCGGTGGCGATGCAGCCGTCGGCATCGCCTAATGTGCAGGCGCGGTCGTGGAACCACAGGGCCTTCGGCCAGTCGATCACCTTACCCGGTTCTTTTTCGCCCTTGCGGGTCGCATAGCCGAGCGCTTGGCAAGCGGCCGCGGCGCTGGCTGGGGGGACGTCATAGCTGCGGCAGGTGGCAAACAACTGCTCCTCGGTCGCCGCCACTGACGGCTCGGAAAGGAGCGATGCGGCGAACACCACAAGCCAAAACGCAAACAGACGACTCAACGCCATAGCACATCCCCTGCGTTGCTGACCGGAGTCGTCTGCCTTGATAATCCCGATGATCGTATCAAAGCAAATGCCCTGGCGGCGGATTGCCCGCATGCTTGGCAGGCAGGGATAGGCGGCGACCTCGCAAACCTGCCATTCCGTTCTGCCATTTTAATTCACTGCAGGATGTAATCTTGCTCCTAATTTCGCACTACGTCCACTAACCATTTTTCCCTGTCCTACAGCCAACACCCTCTGATAGAACCCTCGCCAAAGGCTCCATATCGCCGCCCTCGCGCAGGTTTGCCATGCCGCCTCCCGCCGCGCGATCCGTTCCGGTTCGCGCTAGCCAGCGGCATCCGCTTGCCCCTCCCGCTTGCGGGAGAGACGCGCGCCCGGCACCACGCGATCCGGCCTTGAAACCAAGCGCGGCTGCATATCGCTGCGCGGACTATCGCTTCGGGCGGCGGGAATGGCTGGCCCCGGCATACAGGCTCTTTGATTGTTTCGATCAATCGTACACAGGTGTCATCATCCCACATTCCGCAGCGAGTGGATCAAACTCCCCCTGACAGGGCGTGACTTTCGTGACTTTCGGAGTCCCGATAAAGCGCCAGAGGGTCTGTAAGCCGGGTTCTGTCCACCGCGCGCCGTTTCTCCAGCGGAGACATGCGTGCGGATGGGCGGCCATTCCTCTAGGAGCGGGATTGCTCCCGCCCTCAAGCAACCAACCCGGACGATCTGGGGCGAAACACCCTGCCTTGCGTTGCCGCGCGGCGCGCCGTCCCTATTCGGTCTTGCTCCCGGTGGGGTTTACCGTGCCGCCCGCCGTTGCCGGGGGCGCGGTGCGCTCTTACCGCACCCTTTCACTTTCGCAT
>CAZLTO010000055.1:0-6766 GCA_964562475.1 uncultured Sphingobium sp.
GGCCGGGCGTGACGATGTCCTGCCGCCCCTTGGAAGCGTCTATGGCAACGGCGACGGTGCGTGCACGGTCTGCCGCCGATATGCCGGTGGTCACACCCTCCCGCGCCTCGATGGCGACGGTGAACGCGGTTTCGTGCCTGGTGCCGTTCGCGCGGCTCATCAGATCGAGGCCGAGCTGATCGACGCGCCCTTTCGTCAGCGCAAGGCAAATCAGGCCGCGCCCATGCGTTGCCATGAAATTGATTGCGTCCGGCGTCGCCATCTGCGCGGGGATGACGAGATCGCCTTCATTCTCGCGGTCCTCATCATCGACGAGGATAAACATGCGCCCGTTGCGCGCCTCGTTGATGATTTCCTCCGGCGAAGCGAGGGCGGTGCCGCTCTCGCGCTTGATGAGATAGGTTTCCAGCTTGGCGAGCGTGTCCGCCGTCGGATTCCAGTCCGCATCGCCGAGCTTGCGCAGGCTGTTGGCGTGGAGGCCCGCTGCGCGGGCAAGGCCGGAGCGGGACATGGCGCCGCCACGGATGAGATTTTCGATCTGGTCGATCAGTTGCGTAGACATCGGGAAATAAAATCACACTATAATGTGATAGTCAATATGACGAATCACATTATGCGACAGTGATCCGTTCCCTCATCCGCGCAAGATAGCGGGCCAGCACATCAATCTCGATGTTGACAGGTCTGCCGACCGCCAGTTCGTCGAGCGTGGTGACGGACCATGTGTGCGGAATGAGATTGACGCTGAAATGGGTTTCGCTGCCATGATCCATGACCTCGTTCACCGTGAGCGATACACCGTCAATGGTGATCGAACCTTTTTGCGCGACATAAGGCGCGATCTCCGGGGTGACCGAGAAACCGACGCGGCGCGATTCGCCTTCCTCGCACACGCCGAGCACCGTTGCGACGCCATCGACATGGCCGGTGACGATATGCCCGCCGAGTTCATCGCCCAGCTTCAGCGCGCGTTCGAGGTTGAGGCGACGGCCCTGCGCCCACATGCCGGGCGCGGTGCGGCGCACGGTCTCCGCCGAGGCATCGACCGCGAACCAGCCGCTATTCTTTTCATCGCCGTCAGCATCCGTTCCCTTGTCGACCACCGTCAGGCACACGCCCGAACAGGCGATAGACGCGCCGAGCGCGACGCTTTCCATGTCATAGCCGCACGCGATGACGAGGTGCAGGTCTCCCCGCTGTTCCGCCGATCTGATGATGCCGATATCGGTGACGATGCCTGTAAACATGGCCTGGCTCTAGCCTTCCCGTATCCGCTCGTAAACCTCCATCGCGTCCTTTCCGAACATGCGCCGATCGGCGCGGCGCCAGCGGCCATGCGCGGCGTCGAGCGAGGGGAGGCCGATGTCGCCGATAGCCTGCCTGCCGCCGCCGCCGATGATGGGCGCGCGGTAGAGGACAAGCGTGTCGACCAGGTCGGCATGGAGAAAAGCCGCAGCAGTCTGTGCGCCGCCCTCGACCAGCAGGCTGGAGACGCCTTCCAGATCGGCGATGCGCGCTGGATCGTCGATCAAAGTCCAGCCCTCGGGCGCTTCGCCATGCCCGAGGAGGATGCGTCTGGGTGAACGGTCTTCCAGCCCCGGCAGGCGCACATCGAGGCGCGGGTTGTCCGCCCACCATGTGCCGCGCCCCACCAAGATCGCCTCATGCTGTGCGCGGACGAGGTGCGCATGCGCGCGTGCTGCGTCTCCGGTGATCCACTGGCTGGTCCCGTCTCCACAAGCGATGCAGCCATCGAGCGACAGGCCGAGCTTCAGCGTCACCGCTGGGCGCCCGAGCGTCTGGCGCGCAAAGAAACCGGCCATCGCGGCGCGCGCCTCTGCTGCCAGAAGCCCGGTTTCGACGGTAATTCCCTGCTCCCGCAGCCAGTCTACGCTCCGGCCGTTGGTGCGCGGATCGGGATCGAGTGCGCCGATCACGACCCTGCCGATCCCGGCGCGATGGAGCAGCTCGACACAGCGCGGCCCGCGCGGGGAAAGGTGAAAGCATGGTTCCAGCGAAACATAGGCGGTGGCGCCGTCCGTTAGCCCGTCGGCCTGCGCCAGCGCCTGCGCTTCGGCATGGGGGCGGCCTCCGGGCTGGGTCCAGCCACGCCCCACCATGACACCATCGCGAACGATGATGCAGCCGACATTGGGGTTGGGAGCGGTGCGGCCAAGCCCGCGCAGCGATAGCGCGATCGCGGCGCGCATGAAGCGGGTGTCGGCTGGCGTCGCCTTCATCGCTGGCTGCCGTGCGGGGTTGTCGCTCCCGGTGCGGTGGACATGCCTTTGCCTGCTTCGAGCCGGGCCTGTGCCTCGGCCAGCCGCTTATCGAGCTGGGCATTCAGGATGCGCACCGCCTCCGCCTCGCGCGCGGCATTTTTTCTCTCTTCCTCGCGCCACTCGATGCCGAACATATCGGCAATCTTCTGCATCTCTTTCTGCTTGGCGTGCAGAG
Source organism: uncultured Sphingobium sp. (assembly GCA_964562475.1). Classification (GTDB taxonomy): domain Bacteria; phylum Pseudomonadota; class Alphaproteobacteria; order Sphingomonadales; family Sphingomonadaceae; genus Sphingobium. Next base: position 2,458 of record CAZLTO010000055.1, read on the forward strand.
CCTTGACCCGCGCGGCGAGATCCTGCTTCTGTTGCAGGATCACGGCGATGTCGGAGCGGTCGGCCCGCCAGTTCTCGAAATAGATGATCTGGTTCTGCTTCGGCATCGTGTTCGTGTTGGCGTCGGCGATGAACATCCAGATGATCACCCACGTCAGCGCTGCCGATACCCCAAGCAGCGGCCAGCGATGCGCCCGCTGCTCGCGGAGATAGCCCCACAGGTCTCCGGCGGCGGATCTGGGGGAAACAGGGCGAGGGAAAATGGCCATGCCTGCCCTATAGGCGCTCGGAAGCGGCGATGCAAAATGTCCACCAAAATGGCGGAAATTCGTGCGCGGGACAGGGAAAGAATTTCGGCATGACGGAATTGGGTAAACAAAAGTTCATATGTGCAGCGTATTCATGAAAGTGCGACCTGACGGGTTGGTCGTTAAAGCCAGCCTTTCAATCCTGCCCGGCGTCCCATATGGGGCGCCGGGTTTTTATTTCCGTATCATAGGATTATAGGGCGTGAGCTATCGGCAGCTCAGGCCGGCATCAGGTGGCGCTCGCCCGCGATTCGCATCATCGCCTTTTGCAGCTTTTCAAAGGCGCGCACCTCGATCTGGCGGACGCGCTCACGCGACACACCGTAGACCTGCGAGAGTTCCTCCAGCGTTTTCGGTTCTTCGGCGAGGCGGCGCTCGGTGAGGATATGCTGCTCGCGGTCGTTGAGGCTGTCCATCGCCTCCAACAACAGGCTGTGCCGTATCTCTTGCTCCTCGGCATTGGCGACGCGCTCGTCCTGCAGCGGGTTCTCATCCGCCAGCCAATCCTGCCACTGGCCCTCGCCATCCTCGCGCATCGGCACATTGAGCGACGTATCGCCGCCCATCGCCATGCGGCGGTTCATGCTGACCACATCGTCCTCGGAGACGCCGAGATCGGTGGCGATCTTGGTCACGTCCTCGGGGCGCAGATCGCCATCCTCGAACGCCTCGATATTGTTCTTCATCCGCCGCAGGTTGAAGAACAGCTTTTTCTGCGCGGCGGTGGTGCCCATCTTGACCAAAGACCAGCTACGCAGGATGAATTCCTGGATCGACGCCCTGATCCACCACATCGCATAGGTGGCGAGACGAAAGCCGCGATCCGGCTCGAATTTTTTCACGCCCTGCATCAGGCCGATATTGCCCTCGGAAATGAGCTCGCTGACCGGCAGGCCATAGCCGCGATAGCCCATCGCGATCTTGGCGACGAGGCGGAGGTGGCTGGTGACGAGCTGCGCCGCCGCCTCGGGATCCTGATGCTCCTGATAGCGCTTGGCGAGCATATATTCCTGCTCGGCCGAAAGCACCGGAAACTTGCGGATTTCCGCCAGATAGCGATTGAGGCTGGCATCCGTGCCGAGGGCAGGCACGATCGCCTTGGAAGTATTGCCATTAGCCATATCGTGTTTCCCAATCCCTTCTGCTCGCGCCCATATGGGGTGCTTCGCTCTAATTGCCAGCCCCTGTTTATATGCGGAGCTGGCTTAACAGTTCCTGCATATCGGCGGGCAAGGCGCTCTCAAAATCGAGCCTTTCCTTCGTTATAGGATGAATAAACCCCAGTGCGGCGGCATGCAATGCCTGGCGGCCAAAGCTTTGCTTGTTGCCGCCATTGCCGAACTTCATTCTACCGGCCTTGCCATAGACCTGATCGCCGATCAGCGGATGGCCGATATGGCTCATGTGCACGCGCACCTGATGGGTGCGGCCCGTCTCCAGCCGGCACTCGACCAGCGCCGCGCCTTTCAGCGTTTCAATGGTGCGATAATGGGTGATAGCATGCTTGCCGCGCCCCTCGCGCTGCACCGCCATCTTCTTGCGGTCATGGTCCGAGCGACCGATCCATGTATCGACCGTGCCGCTCGCCGGACGAGGGTGGCCGCGCACTATGGCGAGGTAACGCCGGGTGATGCTGTGATCCTTGAACTGCACCGCCAGCCCTTCATGCGCGGCGTCGGACTTGGCAACGACCAGCAGGCCCGATGTGTCCTTGTCGATCCGGTGGACGATGCCAGGCCGCGCGACCCCGCCGATGCCGGATAATTGCCCCGCACAATGATGCAGCAACGCATTGACCAATGTGCCGTCAAGATTGCCCGCCGCCGGATGGACGACAAGGCCAGCAGGCTTGGCAACCACAATGAGATGCGTGTCTTCATAGGCTATCTCAAGCGGAATATCCTGTGCGATCGCTTCGGCGGGCACTGCATCGGGAACAGTGAGGGAAAAGCTCTGGCCTGTCGCCACCTTGATGGATGGATCGCGCGCCTGTTGCCCGCGTTTGTTCGCAACATGCCCTTCGAGGATCAGCGCCTTCAGCCGCTCACGCGAGAGGTCTGGCACCAGCGCAGCCAGTGCCTTGTCCAGCCGCACGCCGGATTGCGCCTCGTCAATCGTTACACTCACGCTGGAACTGGCTTCCCCCATCGCCTAAGGATGTGGGGATGACGGTCACTATATCAAGGGCGGTGCTGAACAGCATATGCGCACGGGCGGCGGCGAACCCGGAGCGGGAGATTTGCGGGCTGCTGCTGGGCGAGGGCGCGCGCATAATGGAAGCGCGGGAGGCGGCCAACATCGCTGCCGAGCCGGAGCGGCGCTTCGAGCTCGATCCGGCCCTGTTGCTGGCGGCGCACAAGGAGGCGCGGTCCGGGGGATTGCAGGTGCTCGGCCACTACCACTCCCACCCCGGCGGAAACACGGAACCCTCCGCCTGCGATGCGGAGATGGCGCTGCCGGATGGCGCGCTCTGGCTGATCTGCGCACCGGACGGGCGTCATGCGGTGTGGCGGGCTGGATCGGAAGGGCTGCATGGCCGGTTCAGTGCGGTCGCATTGCTGGTGGTGGAGCACGAATGAGGCGATCCCGCTTGCTTATCCGCCGTCATGGCGGCAAAGACGGGAGCATCGGGGAAGGCTGGGTGATAAGATGAGTGTTGAGGAAGCGGGACAACAAGGCGATCCGGGACTGGAGTTCGCGGCGCTGCTGTGTTCGCGGCTGTGTCATGATCTGCTGAGCCCGGTCGGCGCGTTCAACAACGGCCTCGAACTGATGGCCGAAGAGACCGACCCCGAAATGCGCCAGCGCTGCCTCGATCTGCTGGCGGAGAGCGCGCGCACATCGGCGGCCAAGCTCAAATTCTTCCGCCTGGCGTTCGGTTCGGCGGGCGGATATGGTGACGCGGTGCCGCCCGAGGAAGCGCGGCAGGCTATCGAGGGCATGTTCGCATCGTCGGGCCGGGTGAAGGTCGGCTGGCTGGTGCCGAACGAGGCGATCAACAAGCGCGCGGTGAAGGTGCTGCTGAACCTAGCGCTGATCGCCGGGGATGCGCTGGTGCGCGGCGGCCAGCTCGACATCGGGGTCGAGCTGCGACCTGATGCCGTAGAGCTTGCCGTGCGCGGGCAGGGGCAGAAGATCGTGCTCGACGAAGAGCTGCGGGCCGCGCTCTCGGGCCAGCTGCGTGACAATGCCGTAACCTCCCGTTCGGCCGCCGCGTGGATGACACGCCAGCTGGTCGAGCGGGCTGGCGGAGAAATGATGCTCTCCGCGCCCGGCGAGCCTGCGCTGGTCTTTGGCGCGGTCCTTCCGGCTTAGCTATTGATTTTTACGCGGTTTAACCCGGTTTTAACCATGTCTGTCCAACATGCGATGCGATAGTGTGTCGCGGATGGGTCAATGGAAGAACTGCTTTCCGATTTCGTTGCTGAAACGCAGGAGGGGCTTGAGGCGCTCGCCAATGTAGTGGTGGCGCTGGAGGCGGACCCGTCTGACCGCGAAAAACTCGATGAACTTTTCCGATTTTTCCATACCGTCAAGGGAAGCTCGGGCTTCCTGAACCTGCCCCGTTTTGAAAAGCTGAGCCACGCGGCGGAGGATGTCCTTTCCGAAATGCGCGGCGGCGAGGCTGTGCCCGATGCGGCGACGATCAGCGCCGTGCTCTCGATCATGGATCGCATTGCCGAACTGTGCGCCGTGATCGAATCGGGCGACACGCTCGATCGCAAGGACGATGAGGTCATCATCGCCACCTTGAAGCGCTGCTTCGCCCAATCGCGCATGGCGGCGGGCACGGGTGATGACGAGGACGACGCTGCGGATAGCCCGACCGGCGAGTTCGGGGAAACGCAGGCCCGCCTTCCCGGAACCGCGCGCACCATTCGCCTGCCGCTGATGCTGATCGATCAGCTGATGAACGGCGTGTCGGCTATGGTGCTGGCGCGCAACGAGCTGTCCCGAAAGCTGCGCGCGTCCGAACCGGAGCCGGAGCTCGAATCCGCTTTC
>CAZLTO010000055.1:6776-7408 GCA_964562475.1 uncultured Sphingobium sp.
TTCGAGCGACTGTCGAACTGCATAGCGGACATGCGCGACACCATTTCCAAGACCCGCATGCAGCGGGTCGACCGTCTGTTCATGGCGATCCCCCGCATGGTGCGCGATCTGAGCCGCGAACTCGGCAAGCAGATCGAGCTGGTGCTGGAAGGCGGCGATGTCGAAATGGATCGCGAGATGGTCGAGGCGGTCATCGATCCGCTGACGCACATCGTGCGCAACAGCATCGACCACGGCATCGAGAACCCGGAGGAACGTCGTGCCGCCGGTAAACGGGAGGCAGGAAGACTGCGCGTTTCGGCGCACCAGTCAGGCAGCCAGATCGTTATCGAGGTGGCGGACGACGGACGCGGCCTGGTCGACGACGGCACCTCGGGGGTGGGTCTGAGGTCGATGCGCGAGCGGGCGGACGAGCTGGGCGGGGCCCTGCGGGTCGGACCTCGCGCCGACGGTCCCGGGACCCGGGTCAGCCTCGAGCTGCCCTAGCCCGCGGCCCGGTCGCGCGTCCGCGACCGGGCCGCTCTGGATGGTGATCGGTCAGCGCAGGTCGAACCTGTCGTTCTCCATGACCCGGGTCCAGGCGTCCACGAAGTCAGCGACGAACGTGTCCTTCGCGTCGTCGGAGGCGTAGA
>CAZLTO010000056.1:0-7366 GCA_964562475.1 uncultured Sphingobium sp.
TGCATGATACCCCACTATTTGCGACCTTATATAAGCCTATCGTTCCAACAGTCGTGCCAGTTTGGCCGGAAGGCGGATTTCCGGGTGGCGCAAAGGTCAACGCAGGATTAGGCAAATGCCGATATGGGACAAATGTTTGCTGGCGGGACAGGGATTGTCCCGATATGGGGCGCGTCAGGACACAACAGCAGCGCAGCGGAACGCATGATCATGAACAAGCCTACCAAGAGGAAGCCTTCCAGCGCGGGAGGATTTTTCATCGCAGCCCTGACGATGATCGGCGCGGTGGTCGGCGGGCTTATGGGCCAGCCGAGCATCGGCTTTCTTGCTGGGCTGGTCTTGGGCGTCGCCATCGCAACGCTTATATGGTGGAGAGAGCGCGGCAACTGATCGCGCGGCTGGCTGAAAGGTTCACAAGATGAAGAAGCATATCCTTGCTCTGTCCCTCATCTTTCTTGCGGTTGCTGCGGGTGCTCTCTTCTATCTGACGCGGCCGGATGAGGCGCGGCTGGCCGATGGGGCGGATACGGGCCGGGTGCCGCAGATGACTGCGCCGCGCCCGCAATGGATCCCCACGCCCAATATCGCCACGCCGATCGGCTGGAAGCAGGGCGAGGCGCCCACGCCCGCGAAGGGGCTGGCCGTCACCCGCTTTGCCGAGGGGCTGGATCATCCCCGCTCGATGCTGAGGCTTCCCAATGGCGATGTTCTGGTGACGGAAACCGGCAGCCCGCCGCGGCCAGACAGCAGCGTCATGGACAAGATCATCAATCATTTCATGCGCAAGGCAGGCGCTGGCGGCCCTTCAGCGAACCGCATCATCCTGCTGCGCGACAAGGATAATGACGGCAGGGCGGAGCTGAAAACCACCTTCCTCACCGGCCTCAATTCGCCTTATGGCATGGCGCTGGTCGGAGATACACTCTACGTCGCCAACACCGATTCCGTGATGGCCTATCCCTATAAGGAAGGCGAGACGGCAATCGCTGCCAAGGGACGCAAGATCATCTCGCTCCCCCATGCCGCACCCAACATGCACTGGACGCGCAACCTGGTTGCAAGTCCCGATGGCGAATTGCTCTACATCGCAATAGGCTCCAACTCCAACATCGCCGAAAATGGCCTGGACACCGAGACCAACCGCGCGGCGATCATCGAGCTTAACCCGAAGACGGGCGATAATCGCATTTACGCGTCAGGCCTGCGCAACCCCGTCGGCATGGCTTGGGAGCCGGTGACGAAAACGCTCTGGACCGTGGTCAACGAGCGCGACGCGTTAGGCTCGGATCTGGTGCCGGATTTCCTCACCCGCGTCGAATTTGGCGGCTTCTACGGCTGGCCGTGGAATTACTGGGGCGGCTATGAGGACAAGCGCGTTCAGCCCGGCCGCCCGGAAATCCGCGAATATACCAAGCGGCCGGATTTTGCGCTCGGCAACCATGTCGCGCCGCTGGGCCTTGCCTTCTCGACCGGAGCCAGGCTCGGCGCGCCGTTTGAAGGCGGCGCCTTCGTCGGCCTGCATGGCAGCTGGAACCGGACGCCCAAGGCGGGCTACAAGGTCGTGTTCGTGCCGTTCGAGAAGGATGGCCGCGCCTCACAGAACGGCAAGCCGGTGGACGTTCTCGGCGGCTTTCTCACCGCCGATACGGAAAACACACGCGGTCGCCCGGTCGATGTCTTGGTCGCTGCTGATGGCGCGCTGCTGGTGAGCGACGATACCGGCGGCGTGATCTGGCGGGTTGCCAGACCATTTTCGAGATGACCGCAAACGGTCATCGGCTCGGAGAATGGTCTTATTCATATCGTTAGAGCATTTTCAGCCGCAAAACCGGTATCCACTTTTTGGCACGATGCTCTAGGAAGCCCTGAGGCTCTTGCCCTCGCGGCCTGCGAGTTCGGTCACATATTGCCACGCGACGCGGCCAGAGCGGCTGCCGCGCTGCGTCGCCCATTGCACCGCGTCCGCACCATCGAAGCTCAATCCATAATGCCGCGCATAGCCCTCGACGATCGCGAGATAGGCATCCTGATCGAGCATGTGAAAGCCGAGCGACAGGCCGAAGCGGTCTGACAGCGCCATCTTGTCGTCCACCACGTCGCGCTTGTTGATCGGGTCGTCCTGCTCGGAGAGATGACGCGGAACGATATGCCTGCGGTTCGACGTGACATAGAGGCGGACATTCGCGGGCCGGGCGCTCGCGCCGCCATCGAGCAACGAACGCAGCACCCGCGCATCCGCCCCGCTGCTGGCCTCATCGAAGCCCAGATCGTCGATGAAGAGAACGAAGGGCCGGTCGACATGCCGCAGCAGCGTGAACAATTCCGGCAGCGTTTCGAGGTGATCCGCCGTGCATTGCATCAGGGCGAGCGCGCTTCCCTCGGCCTGCAACGCCGCCACCACCGCGCCGACGCTGGCCGATTTCCCGGTCCCCCGCGCGCCCCAGAGCAATACGTCGTGCGCGGGAAGCCCCCCGGCATGCCGCCGCGTATTCTCCAGCAGGCGTCCTTTCTGCTCTTCAATGCCGGAGAGCAGCGCGAAGCTCGGAGGCGCAAAACTCTCGACCGCCTGCGCCGCCGATCCGTTCCACACATAGGCGGGATGCGCGGCTAGATCCGCCTCGGCATGCGGTGCGGGCGCGAGGCGTTCCAGCGCGTTTGCGATCCGGGCAAGCAGTTCGTCGTTCATAGCGGCGCATTATCCGCGCGACGACCCGCCGACAAGTGCTCAGCATGCAGGGTTCTCACTTTCCCGGCCGGGGCAGACCTCCTATAGCCGCGCTGTGCAGACCGAATTCACAACCGAAATGTGCCGCTATGACGAGGCGGGCATCGCGCGCGCCGCCAGGCTGATCCGGGCGGGCGAGACCGTCGCCGTGCCTACGGAAACGGTCTATGGCCTGGCCGCCGACGCGCGCGACAGCGACGCCGTGGCGCGCATCTATGCCGCGAAAGGCCGCCCGGCGTTCAACCCGTTGATCGTCCATGTGCTCGATACGGATATGGCGGGCAGGCTGGCCGACATGAGCGATCTCGCCCATCGCCTCGCGGAGGCTTTCTGGCCTGGGCCGCTGACGCTGGTATTGCCGATGCGGCGCGATGCGGGCCTCTCGCCGCTGGTGACGGCGGACCTGCCTACGGTCGCGATCCGCTGTCCGGCGCACAGGGCGATGCGCGCGCTGATCGCGGCGAGCGGCGCGCCACTGGCCGCCCCCTCCGCCAATCGCTCAGGCGCGATCAGCCCGACCGGCGCGCCGCATGTGCTGAAAAGCCTAGGCGGTCGCATCCCGCTGATCCTTGACGACGGCCCGACAGAGCGCGGGATCGAGTCCACCATCGCCGCGCCCGAGGAAGATCATATCCGGCTGCTGCGCCCCGGCCCGATCACGGCGGAGATGCTGGAACAGGCGGGCGGCGTTCCTGTTGTGGCCGCCAGTGGCGAGAGCATCGAGGCGCCGGGGCAACTCGAAAGCCATTATGCGCCCTCCAAGCCGTTGCGCCTGTATGCGACGAGCCGGGAGGACGGCGAGTTCCTGATCGGCTTCGGCCCGGTCGCCGGAGATGTCAGCCTTTCCGAAAGCGGAAATCTTGAGGAAGCCGCCGCCGCCCTGTTCGCGGCGCTGCATATCGCCGACGCCAGCAGCGCGACCCGCATCGCGGTTGCGCCCATAGCGATGGAGGGCATAGGCGCGGCGATCAACGACAGGCTAAAGCGCGCCGCCACCTGACAGGAGTCGCATTCAGCAGTCGTCGCGGCCCGATTTCCTGCACTGCTTGCGGGCCCGTTCCTCGGCCTTGCGTTCCTCGCGGCCCCGGTTGCGATCGGCTTCGTCCTGACTGGTAGTGCTCCAGTCCGCCGCCTGCGCGCCCGCCTTGACCGGCGCGGTTACGACCTTTGTCACGGCCCCGACGCAACCGGGCAGGGTCGCCAACAGAATATAGGGGAACAACGCACGCATAAACCCTCGAGAAATGATCGCCGATTGCGCGGCAGATTACGGAAGAAATATGATCTTCAGATGAACAGGTTCAACCCGCCAGCTTTTCCGCGAATTTCGTGCGCAGCTTCTGGAGCTTGGGCGGGATGACCGCCATGCAATAGCCATTGCGGCTGCCCGAGCGGTTCCAGTAATCCTGATGATAGCCTTCCGCCGGATACCATGTCGACAGCGGCTCGATGGTCGTCACGATCGGGCTGGCATGATCCGCCTGCGCGCGCGCAATGGCGGCCTTGGCGGCTTCCTTCTGCCCGGCATCGTGCGGAAAAATGGCCGAGCGATATTGCGTGCCGATGTCGTTCCCCTGCCGGTTGAGCTGGGTCGGGTCATGGGTGGCGAAAAACACGTCGAGCAGGTCGTCATAGCTGATGACGTCAGCATCGAAGCGGACACGGATCGCCTCAGCATGGCCGGTCGTGCCGCTGCACACCTCCTCATAGCTCGGGTTGGCGCGCGATCCGCCGATATAGCCGCTTTCCACGCCGCTGACGCCCGCAAGCTGCAAGAATACCGCCTCGGTGCACCAGAAGCATCCGCCTGCCAATGTCGCCTGGCTCTCAGTCATGTTTGCGTTCTGCCTCATATTTCTCGCGCTCTTCGGCCACCAGCTCCTTGCGCGAGAGTTTGCCTACCAATGTTTTGGGGAGTGACGGGCGAATTTCAACCGCCACCACCTGCTCATGCTTGCCCAGTTGCGGATTGAGCCACGCCTTCAGCGCCTCGCCACTCTCCGACGCACCCTCCTGAAGCGCCACGAACGCCTTGGGGCTCTCGCCGCGATAGGCATCGGGTATCCCGATCACCAGCGCCTCCTTCACCGACGGATGACGATACAGCACCTGCTCCACCTGGCTCGGGAAGACCTTGAACCCGCCGACCGTGATCATGTCCTTGATGCGGTCAACGATGCGGATATAGCCATCGGCATCGATTGTGGCGACATCGCCCGTCCGCAAATATCCATCCACAAACACCTCCGCATCCGCTTCGGGCCGCTGCCAATAGCCCTTCATCGTCTGCGGCCCGCTAAACGCGAGCTCCCCCGGACAATCGGGCGGCGCGTCGCGCGTCGGATCTTCGCGGTCGAGCAGCTTGACCCTCGTCCCCGGCACCGGCTGACCTATGGTGCCGGATTTGTTGAGCCCCTCATAGGGATTGGCGCTCACCACGCCGCTGCTCTCGGTAAGGCCATAGCCCTCGGCGATCCTGGCGCCGGTCGCCTGCTCGAACCGGTCCTTCACCTCGCGCGGCAGCGGCGCGCCGCCCGATATGCAGACCCTGAGCGAGGAAAAATCCGTAACATGCAGCGCCGGATGGTCGAGCATCGACTGATACATGGTGGGAACGCCCGGCATATAGCTGGCGCGGGTGCGCTCGATCGCGTGCATCACCTGCTCGGCATCGAAGCGGGGCAGCAGCACCATCTCTCCGCCGCTCGCCACCGTGCGGTTCATCACGCAGGTGTTGGCGAACACATGGAACAGCGGCAGCACGCCGATAATCCGGTCGTTGTCGCCCCTGTGCGGGTCGATCATCACGACCTGGCGCGCGTTGGCGGAGAGATTCTGGTGCGTCAGCATCGCGCCCTTGGGCGTGCCGGTGGTTCCGCCCGTATATTGCAACAGCGCGACATCGGTTGCCGGGCTCACCAATACCGGCTGAAAATCGCCGTCATTGTCGATAAGCTGGGAAAAGCGGGAGACATTCCGATCCTCGACCGGAAATTCCGCCTCGTCCTCGGCCTTGAAAAAGCGGTAATAGAGCGACTTCCCGATCGGCAACGCCCCCGCGACCGAGCCGACCACCAGCTGCTCGATGCAGCTTTGCTCCATCACCTCCATCGCGCGCGGCAACAGCGCCTTCACGGACAAGGTGAACAGCAGCTTCGTGCCGCTGTCCTCGGCCTGATATCTGAGCTCCTCGACCGTATAGAGCGGCGAGAAATTGACGACGATCGCTCCCATCATCATCGCGCCGTAATAGGCGGCGACATAATGCGGCACATTGGGCAGGAACAGGCCGACGCGGTCGCCCTTGCGAATGCCTCTTGCCAGCAACCCCTTCGCCACGCGACGGGCAGCGGACGCCACATCCGCATAGCTGTATTTGCGGCCCATGAAATCGATGAGCGGCGCAAGCGGCATTTCTTCCGCCCGCGCCAGCAACATATCGGGCACGGACAAAAGGCTCAGGCTCGTGTCCCAGGCGGCGGGATGATTATAGCACTCCCGCCAGATCATCGTTTCGCTCTCCATAGCCCCAAGTCTATAGGAACAAGTTTAACAAACAACGGATTTTTAGGGTGGGATACCCCGGATTATGCGGAAAACCCGAATGCCGCTACGGCATGGTGGGCGCGGCAGGGATTGAACCTGCGACCCCACCCGTGTGAAGGGTGTGCTCTACCACTGAGCTACGCGCCCCCGAAAAAGGGAAGCAGCGCATTGGCACCGCGCGCCGTGGCTGTCAAGACGATGCCGACGTCCAGCAAGCCATGACGGTCCCCCGCTTGAACCTTCACGATATGCTGCCCATATGGCGCAATATGAACACTTCCTCCGCGCATTCCATGCCGCAATGGCACGGCACCACCATCCTCTCCGTCCGCAAAAATGGCCGGGTCATCGTCGCGGGCGACGGGCAGGTCAGCATGGGGCCGACGATCATGAAGCCCAATGCCAAGAAGGTGCGCCGCCTGCATGACGGCTCCGTCATCGGCGGGTTCGCGGGCGCGACAGCCGACGCCTTCACCCTGTTCGAGCGGCTGGAGGCGAAGCTGGAGCGGCACAACGGCCAGCTCATGCGCGCGGCTGTCGAGCTCGCGAAGGACTGGCGCACCGACAAATATCTGCGCAACCTCGAAGCGATGATGATCGTCGCCGACAAGGACGCGACGCTGATCCTCACGGGCAATGGCGACGTGCTGGAGCCGGTGGACGGCATCGCGGCGATCGGCTCGGGCGGCAATTTCGCGCTCTCCGCCGCACGCGGCCTCACCGAATATGAGGCGGATGCCGAGGTCATAGTGCGCAAGGCGATGGCGATCGCCGCCGATCTCTGCGTCTACACCAACGAAAACATCACTCTGGAGGCGCTCGACAGCGCCGCCTGACCACAAAAAAGCCGAGAGTTTCCCCAAGATGAACCCAGCCCTCACCCCCAAGGCGATTGTCGCCGCGCTTGACGAACATATCATCGGCCAGAAGGACGCGAAGCGCGCGGTCGCCGTGGCATTGCGCAACCGCTGGCGCAGGCAGCAGCTCAGCCCCGATCTGCGCGACGAAGTGACGCCCAAGAACATCCTGATGATCGGGCCTACGGGGTGCGGTAAGACCGAGATTTCCCGACGCCTGGCGAAGCTCGCCGACGCC
>CAZLTO010000057.1:0-7280 GCA_964562475.1 uncultured Sphingobium sp.
GTGCTGTTCTTCCCGATGCACTTCCTCGGCCTCTCGGGCATGCCGCGCCGCTACCCCGATTATCCGGAAGCGTTCGCCTACTGGAACAGCATCGCCAGCCAAGGTTATAATATCCTCACGGTCGGTGTTGTTATCTGGTTCGTGAACATCGCTTACTCGCTGATGTTCGGGCGCAAGGCCGAGGGCAATCCGTGGGGCGAGGGTGCGACCACGCTCGAATGGACCCTCTCCAGCCCGCCGCCCTATCACCAGTTTGAAACGCTGCCGGTGATCGAAGACAGCGCGCACCACTGAGGCGTGTAGGACAAGCACACAATCGGAAGGCGGGCCATGAAGGTCCCGCCTCCACCATGTTTATCCGCCTGAATGGGTGGTATGATTATGACAACCGTGATGATGAATCCGAGTCTCCCTGCCGCTGCCGACTGGCGTGATTTCGTCGCGCTCACCAAGCCGCGCGTGATGACGCTGGTGGTGTTCACGGGGCTGTGTGGCCTGCTCGCTGCGCCGGGGCATATCCATCCGGTGCTGGGTTTCACGGCGATCCTTTGCATCGCGATCGGCGCGGGCGCAGCCGCAGCGCTCAACCAGTGGATTGAGGCGGACAGCGACAGCCTGATGAAGCGCACCGCGAACCGCCCTTTGCCCGCCGGGCGCATGGAGCGGCAATCCGCGTTGCATTTCGGCGTCGGCCTCTCCTTCTTCTCTATCATCCTGATGGGGCTGGCGCTGAACTGGTTCGCCGCCTTTATTCTCGCCCTCTCGATCCTGTTCTACGTTTTCGTCTACACGCTGTGGCTCAAGCCCCGCACCGCGCAGAATATTGTGATCGGCGGCGCGGCGGGCGCGTTTCCGCCGGTGATCGGCTGGGCGGCGGTTACAGGCGATGTCTCGGCGCTTCCACTGGCGCTCTTCTGCCTGATCTTCTTCTGGACCCCGCCGCATTTCTGGGCGCTGGCGCTTTATGTGCGGCCCGATTACGCCGCCGCAGGCATCCCGATGCTGCCCGTCGTTGCGGGTGAGCGCGAGACGCGCCGCCAGATCTGGGGTTATACCGCGATCATGGCCGTGGCGGCGTTCGCGCCGGTGCTGCTGGGCCTCACCGGGCCGCTCTATGGCACGGTGGCGGTGGTCGCGACCCTCGTGTTCGCGGTGCTCGCCTTCCGGGTGTTCAGCAGCCTGGAGCTGGATACGCGCAACATGAGGGCGGAGCGCGCGCTGTTCCGCTATTCGATCCTCTATCTTTTCATCCTGTTCGGGGCCGTGGTGGCGGACCGCTGGGTTTTCGCATGAACACTGAGGAGCACAAGCCGATGATTGATCAAGCGCAGATTCGCGCCCGCCAGCATGCCCGCGCCAAAGTGATGGCGCTGGCGCTGGGCGCATTCGTGATCCTCGTGTTCGCGATCTCGATCGTCAAGATGACGGGCAAGGGCTGAGGATAGTCATGGCGCAAGCGCTCTCGCACTCTCCCGCCAGGCTCAAGCGCACTGCGCTGATGGCATTGTGCATCGCGCTCGGTGCGTTCGGCGCGGGATTCGCCGCCGTTCCGCTCTATCGTTATTTCTGTCAGGTGACCGGCTTTGGCGGCACCACCCAGCGCGCGGAGAGCTTTGCGGACGTGAAGCCGGTGCCGGGCAAGACGATGTCGGTGCGCTTCGATTCGAACGTCGCGCCGGGGATGCCATGGCATTTCTACCCCGAGCAGCGCACCCAGACGGTCGAGATCGGCGCGCGCTCTATGGCGATCTTCATCGCCAAGAACATGAGCGACAAGCCGGTCACTGGCACCGCCGTGTTCAACGTCACACCGACGCAGTCTGGCGCTTATTTCACGAAAATCCAGTGTTTCTGCTTCACTGAACAGACCCTCCAGCCGGGTCAGGAGGTGCGGATGCCGGTGATCTATTATGTCGACCCCAAGATCCTCGATGATGCGGACAACAAGGATACGCAGCAGATTACCTTGAGCTATACGTTCAATCCTGTTGAGCCGAGCGAAAAGCGCGGCTAAGGACGGTTCAAATCTATTTTTGGTGAACAGGGAAGAGAGCAACATGGCAGGCGCCAAGAACCACGATTATCATATTCTCCCGCCGAGCTTCTGGCCGCTGATGGGCGCTACATCGGCGCTGGTGATGGCGTTCGGCGCGATCTGCTGGATGCACCCGGATGTCATGCCCGCGCATGGCGGCACGGTGTTCTTCGCCGGGCTCGCGGGCGTGCTCGCCACCATGTATTTCTGGTGGGTGGATGTGGTGAAGGAAGCGCATGCGGGCGATCATACCCCGGTAGTGTCGCTCCACCTGCGTTACGGCATGATCCTGTTTATCGCCTCGGAGGTGATGTTCTTCGTCGGCTGGTTCTGGAGCTTCTTCGATTTCTCGCTGTTCCCCTCGACGCTGGAGCCGATCAACGGGCTGTTCCCGTCCAAGGGCATCGAGGTTCTGAACGCGTTCGAGCTTCCCCTGCTCAACACCATGATCCTGCTGTGCTCCGGCACCACGGTCACCTGGGCACACCACTCGCTGATCCACGGCAACCGCGATGGCCTCGAAAAGGGCCTGCTCGCCACGATCCTGCTGGGCATGCTCTTCTCTGCCATCCAGGCTTATGAATATATGCACGCGCCGTTCCCGTTCGGCGAGACGCCCTACAGCTCTGCCTTCTACATGGCGACCGGCTTCCACGGCTTCCACGTGCTCGTCGGCACGATCTTCCTGATCGTCTGCTATATCCGCGCCAGCAAAGGCCACTTCACCCCGCGCCAGCATTTCGGTTTCGAGGCGGCGGCGTGGTATTGGCATTTCGTCGACGTGGTGTGGCTGTTCCTCTTCGCCGCGATTTATGTATGGGGCGGCTGGGGCGCGCCGGTCCACGGCGGCTAAGGCCGCAGGGCGCGTGTGGCGATGACCGAACCGGCAGCGCCGCAGCCTCCGCTCTTATCGGCTTCTGCAAAGGGTCTGTGTCCGCAATGCGGCGCGCAGACCCTTTTCTCATCAACGGTCCGCTTTGCCGATAGCTGCCGGAACTGTGGCCTCGATTATCGCCAGTTCAATGTGGGGGACGGCCCGGCAGCGTTCCTGACCCTGATCGTTGGTGCGGTGATATTGGGCTTTGCGCTGGTCATGGAATTCAAGGTCCATCCGCCACTGATCCTGCATCTGCTGCTCTGGCCGACCCTGACAGTTGCCTGCGTTGTCGGCGCGCTGCGGGTGGCGAAGGGCATGCTGCTGACGCTGGAATTTCGCAACAAGGCGGCGGAGGGCGTATTGAAGAAGCCCGATAGCGGAAAGGACGCCGCATGATCTCGCGTTGGCTGCCCCGCGTTTGGCCGCTCGTGCCGACGCTGTTGGTGCTGAGCGCTATCGCCGCAATGCTGATGCTGGGCATCTGGCAACTGAAGCGCGCGGGCCAGAAGGAAGCGCTGATCCATGAGGTGCAGCACAACCCCGCATTGCCCCCGCGCGCCTTCCCGGCGACCGGCCCGGTCAAGCCGGAGCTGACCTTTCGCCGCGCCTCGGTGCATTGCCTGCGCGTGGTTGGCTGGCAGGTCGAGGCGGGCCGCGCGGCGGATGGCACAGCGGGCTTCCGCTATATCGCGCAGTGCGCAACCGGGGCCGAAGGGCAGGGCGCACTCATCGCTCTCGGCATCGGCGGCAGGCCAGACATGAAACTGGCGTGGACCGGCGGCACCGTCTCGGGCTGGATCAGCAAGGAGCCGGATCACCGCTCGCTCCTCGCGCAGATGACCGGGCCGGAAGTGGTGCTGCGCCCGATGCTGGTCGCCGCACTATCCCCCATAAAGGATCTCAAATCCTCCAACCCGCCGCGCGTGGAGGACATTCCCAACAATCACCGCAGCTATGCCTTCCAGTGGTTCAGCTTCGCCGCCATCGCGCTCATCATCTATGTGCTGGCGCTCAAGCGGCGCGAGGCGAAGGCCGATCCAGCCAAGCCCTCCGACTCTTAACCCTTGCTCCGTCCGGCGCCTGACGCTAGGCCGCTCCTCCATGAAATATATAAGTACACGTGGCAGCGCACCGGCGCTGGATTTCGAGCAGGTGACGCTGGCCGGGCTGGCGAGCGACGGCGGCCTTTATGTGCCCGAGAGCTGGCCGAGCTTCAACGCAGCCGACATCCGCGCGATGGCCGGCCTCTCCTATGTCGAGACGGCGGTGCGCGTGATGATGCCGTTCGTCGCGGGCTCGCTTTCCGAGCAGGAGCTGCGCGAACTCTGCACCGCCGCTTATGGCCGTTTCGCGCACGATGCGGTGACGCCGCTGGTCCAGCTCAACCATCGGCACTGGATGCTGGAGCTGTTCCACGGCCCGACTTTGGCGTTCAAGGATGTCGCGCTCCAGCTGCTCGGCCTGCTGTTCGAGAAATTCCTCGCGCGGCGGGATGACGCGATCACCATCGTCGGCGCGACTAGCGGAGACACCGGCTCGGCGGCGATCGATGCCGTCGCGGGGCGCGAGAAGATCGACATCTTCATGCTGCACCCTTATGGCCGGGTGTCAGACGTGCAGCGCCGCCAGATGACCACCGTGCGCGCGCCCAATGTGCATAACATCGCCATCGACGGCAGCTTCGACGACGCGCAGGCGCTTGTGAAAGCGATGTTCAACGATGCGGAGTTTCGCGCGCGCTACAATCTCTCCGCCGTCAACAGCATCAACTGGGCGCGGCTGATGGCGCAGGTGGTCTATTATTTCTACGCCGCCGTGCGCCTCGGCGCGCCGGAACGGCAAGTGGCCTTCTCAGTCCCCACCGGCAATTTCGGCGATGTGTTTGCGGGCTATGTCGCGGCGAAGATGGGCCTGCCCGTGGCAAAGCTCATCGTCGCCACCAACGTCAACGACATCCTCCACCGCGCGCTTGCCCACGGCGACTACAGCCAGGGCAAGGTCGTCTCCACCGCGACACCGAGCATGGACATTCAGGTGAGCAGCAACTTCGAGCGCCTGCTGTTCGATGTCTGCGGGCGCGACGGGCTGGCGCTGGCCGAGCAGATGAAGGGCTTCGAGGCGAGCAAGAAAATGCGCCTCACCAACGCCCAGCGCGAGGGCGCGGCGGCGTTGTTTACCTCGCAGCGGGTCGATGCCGATGGCATGAACCTTGCGCTGCGCTGGGCTTATGAGGGCGCGGGCCATGTGATCGATCCGCACAGTGCGGTTGGCCTCGCGGCGGCGCTCGCCGTGAACGACCTCCCGGCGGACGTGCCCGTCGTCACCCTCGCCACCGCCCATGCCGCGAAGTTCCGCGATGCGGTCGAGCGCGCCACAGGGGTTCGCCCGTCCATGCCCGCGCGGGTCGGCAGCCTGTTCGACCGCGAGGAGGCATACACCCGTCTGCCCGGAACCTATGAGGCGGTCACCGCGCACATCGCGGGCCTAGCCACCGCGCGCGCGTGAACCTCACTACTCTCGTCGGCGAACCCTGGGCCGATTATGGCCTCATCGACAGCGGCCACGGGCGCAAGCTGGAACGATACGGGCCATACCGTTTCATCCGCCCCGAACCGCAGGCGATGTGGGCGCCCGCCTCCGAAGACTGGCAGGCCCATGCCGAGTTTGTGCCGGGGTCCGACGAAGAGGGCGGCGGCCGCTGGTATCTGAATGATCGTTCGCTGCCGCAAAGCTGGCCGCTCACCTGGCGCGAGGTGCGTTTCGCTGCCTCCTGCACGCCCTTTCGCCACTTGGGCTTCTTCCCGGACATGGCCCCGGTGTGGGACTGGATGCGCGGACGACTCGCGGGCTTCGAAGCCCCGTCCGCGATGAACCTGTTCGGCTATACCGGCGTCGGCACGCTGGCGCTCAGCGAGGGCGGCGCGCAGATGGTGCATGTCGAGGCGTCGAAGAAATCGGTCGCGGCGGCGCGCGAGAATGCCGCGCTCTCTCAGCAAGTCGATGCGCCCATCCGCTGGATCGTCGACGACGCGCAGAAGTTCGTCGCGCGCGAGGTGCGGCGCGGCTGACGCTATGACGGCATCATCCTCGATCCGCCCAAATATGGCCGCGGCCCGGATGGCGAGGTCTGGCGGCTGGAGGAGCATCTCGCACCTTTGGTGGCCGATTGCCGCCAGTTGCTTGATGAAAACAGCCGCTTCCTGTTCCTCACCGTCTACGCGGTGCGCATGTCGGCGCTCGCCATCGGCGAATTGCTCGCCCAGGCCTTTGCGGACCTGCCCGGTACGGTCGAATGCGGCGAACTCGCCGTGCGCGAGGAAGCGCGGGGCTTGCTGCTGCCGACGGCGATCTGGGCAAGATGGAGCGGGGGATAATAACAGTTGAGGGGTGGAGAGCGGCCTTCAGCCAGGTCGTTCAGTCGTCGTGAATGGGCTGTCCGCGGGTGGGCGGGTATTCGCGCGCGAGTTCAAACGCGAGACGGTTGCGCTACTGGAAAGCAGTGGTCGCCGTTAAGCACAGATGTCGATTTGATCTCAACCCCTATACAGCGCGTCCAGCCGCTCCTGATAGACGCCGCGGATCATGTGCCGTCTTATCTTGATCGATGGCGTCAACATCTGGTTCTCGATGCTGAACGGCGCATCGGCGACGATGAACTGGCGCACCTTCTCGGTGACGGATAGCTCGGCATTCACCCGGTCTACTGCTACGCGCAGAGCGCTGTGTAGCGCCGGATCGTCCTTGAGCTGATCCAGCGTCGCGCCCTCCTTGCCCTGCGCCTTCGCCCATGCGCCGAGCCACTCCGCCTCCGGCACGATGACGCTGACCAGATAGGGCCGCTTGTCGCCGCTCACCATCGCCTGCGCGATTTCTTCCTGCAGCGTCAGCATCCCCTCGACCTTCTGCGGCGAGACATTGTCGCCCTTGTCGTTGACGATGATGTCTTTCTTGCGGTCGGTGATTTTCAAACGCCGCGCATGATCGAACTCTCCTATGTCGCCGGTGTGCAGCCAGCCGTTCTGCAATGCGCGGGCGGTTTCTTCGGGGTTGCGCCAATATCCGTGCATCACCAGCTCACCGCGCACGAGTATCTCGCCATCTGGCGCGATCTTCACCTCGACGCCTTTCAGCGGCGTGCCGACCGTATCCATCGCGAGGCCCGTCTTGGGGCGCGTTACCGAGATGACCGGCCCGGCCTCGGTCTGCCCATAGCCTTGCAGCAGGGTAAGGCCCAATGCGTGGAAGAAATGGCCGACGCCCGGGTCCAGGGGCGCGCGGCCGGAGACCAGCGCCTGGATCCGCCCGCCGAAACGCGCCTGCCCCTTGGGCCTGATCGTGTGATTGAGGAGGAGGCGGATCGGAAGATCC